>DAIDJX010000294.1 GCA_027451165.1 Prolixibacteraceae bacterium
CATAAAGGACTTCCCATCCGACCACTACAGCCGGTCGAGGCACCTTCAAGGTCCTACGTATGCGCAGCGCACAATAATAAGCGGCATTCTCAACGCCGCTCACCGGAACCGGCTCCCAGGCCTCGGCAACCGCCATTCCAAGGCGCTGATGGCGAATCTCCCTTTCCGGAATTTGAAGTAATTTGGCAAGATATTTATCTGAAAATCCGTCCTTTTTTGCCTGCAGAAGCAAATCGGAGGGAAGCTTCTTTCCCCTGAAAGCCAGAATTTCTTCCTCCAGTTCCACCAGCTCTTTCATTTGCTCCAGGAACCAGCTTTTTATGCTGGTTTTTTCAGCAAGCAAAGCTACCGGAGCCCCTTTACGCAACGCTTCATACAGGATAAACTGCCGTTCACTGGTGGGATAACTCAGCATCGACAGCAGCTCTGCCAGAGGCCGGGAATGAAAATCTTTGGCAAAACCCAACCCGGCACGACCAATCTCCAGTGACCGGATCGCTTTCTGCAAAGCCTCTTTGTAGTTCTTACCGATGCTCATCACCTCGCCCACAGCCTGCATCTGGGTGCCCAGCTTGTCGGTTAACCCCTCAAATTTTTCAAAAGCCCAGCGGGCAAATTTCACCACCACATAATCTCCTGATGGGGTGTACTTTTCCAACGTTCCTTCCCTCCAGTAAGGGATTTCATCCAATGTCAACCCTCCGGCCAGCAAGGCTGAGACAAACGCAATCGGAAAGCCGGTGGCTTTTGAGGCCAGCGCTGAAGAACGGGATGTCCTTGGATTAATTTCAATAACCACTACCCTGTCGCTTTTCGGATCATGGGCAAACTGCACGTTGGTGCCCCCAATAACCCCGATGGATTCCACAATGGCATAGGAATAACGTTGAAGCCGTTGCTGTAATTCCGAAGAAATCGTCAACATCGGGGCAGTACAATAAGAATCACCGGTATGGACACCCATGGCATCCACATTCTCAATGAAACAAACCGTGATCATCTGGTTTTTGGCATCCCTGACCACTTCAAGTTCCAGTTCTTCCCAGCCCAGCACCGATTCCTCTATCAGCACCTGGTGGACCATACTGGCCGATAATCCGCGGCTGGCAACTGTCCGCAATTCCTCCACGTTGTACACCAGTCCGCCACCTGTTCCCCCCATGGTATAGGCGGGACGGATCACCACAGGATATCCAAGTTCTGAAGCGATCAGCTCCGCATCTTCCAGCGTTGTGACCGCAGTACTTCGGGGCATCTCTATCCCAAGGCTGTTCATCATGTTTTTGAAAGCCACCCTGTCCTCTCCCTTTTCTATCGCATCAATGTTGACACCGATGACCTCCACTCCGTATTTGTCCAGAATCCCCTTCTTAAACAAAATGGAAGAGAGATTCAGGGCTGTCTGACCACCCAGGTTGGGCAACAATGCGTCCGGCCGCTCTTTCCTGATGATCTCTTCCAACGCATACTCGTTCAGCGGCTCGATGTAGGTAATATCGGCCATCTCAGGGTCTGTCATGATGGTGGCCGGATTGGAATTAACCAGCACAATTTCATAACCCAGCGAGCGAAGCGCTTTACAAGCCTGTGTACCTGAATAATCAAACTCGCAGGCCTGACCAATAATAATTGGTCCTGAACCAATTATGAGCACCTTGTGAATATCCGTGCGCTTTGCCATAATATGATGATTTAGTTGTTGACAAAAATATCTTCTTGGTGCCGCAATTTATGAAATCATTTGTTATTTCCGTAAAACATAGCTCCGGAACAAATATTTTGTGAAAAAAGTGCTTTTTTCTGTAACAAACCGGAAAATTTGCTGTCTTAAAAAGAAATTCGCACTGTTTATGAAAATAAAGGTTCTGTTGCTGGTATTAACCATCTTACTTTCATTGGCTTCGACCGGACAACTCTACGAAAAAAAATATTGCCAGGCTCAAAAAATTAACACCCCACCAACGATTGACGGGAAACTGAATGAACCGCTTTGGACAGCGGTGCAATGGTACAACGGTTTTGTGCAGCATGAACCTACTGAGGGTAAAGATCCTGCCTTCCAGACAGAATTCTCCGTTTTATATGACCAATACAACCTGTACGTCGGGATGAAGATGTTTGATTCAGCACCCGACAGCATCATCCGGAGATTGACCAGGAGGGATCAGATTGATGGCGATATTGCCGGCATTTTCATTGATTCCTATAATGATAAAAGATCTGCCTTCGGATTCGGGGTAACAGCTGCCGGAGTAAAATTCGATCAATTTGTCAGTAATGATGGTCAGAATGAGGACAATACCTGGGATCCTGTCTGGTGGACCGAAGTGTCATCTGATTCTGCAGGTTGGTATGCAGAGATGCGCATTCCCCTGACCCAGCTGCGATTTGAAGAGAAAGCCGGAGAAGAATGGGGTTTTGAGGCGATCAGGTACATATTACGAAGACAAGAGACTTCCTTATGGCAACCTACCTCCCGCAAACAGTCAGGCTGGGTTTCGCAGTTCGGAAGAATTTCCGGCTTTGAGGGCATTGAGTCCAGAAATATCGTGGACCTTATGCCCTATGCAGTTGCCGGAACTTCGCGCTTCGAAAAAGAGCCGGATAATCCTTTCCGGACTGAGGGCCATGAGAACCGCCTCGATGCCGGTCTCGATGCAAAGATCGGGGTGACCAATTACCTCACCCTCGACTTGACAGTCAATCCCGATTTCGGACAGGTAGAAGCTGATCCCTCCGAAGTGAACCTCTCCACTTTTGAGACATTTTTCAGCGAACAGCGGCCATTTTTTATTGAAGGGAAAAACATTCTGAACTACAAACTCAGCTACGATGGATCTGACGATGTGGAAGGAATGTTCTATTCCAGGAGAATCGGTCGTTCTCCGCACTATTTCCCCGAATTGGAGGTTGGACAATATGGAAAATCTCCTGAGTTTACCCGTATTCTGGGTGCAGCCAAGATCACCGGAAAAACTGCATCCGGCTGGTCAGTCGGTTTGCTGGAAAGTATGACCGCCAAAGAATTCGTGAACATCCGGGGAAACGGATCCCCGACAAAGGTCCCCGCTGAACCCTTTACCAATTATGCCGTGGGCCGCTTACAAAAAGATTTTAACGAAGGAAATACCACCCTGGGGGGGATTTTTACGGCGGTCAACCGGAACCTTGAAGATCAGGAACTTAACTTTCTTCATAAATCAGCCTATACAGGAGGAGTTGACTTCGTTCATAAATGGCAGAATAAAAAATGGGAATTTACCACCAGCCTTTATGGGAGCAGCGTATCCGGAAGCACCGAAGCCATTGCACGTACGCAGAACTCCTGGGTTCATCTTTTTCAACGTCCTGATGCGGATTATCTGAAGGTTGATTCTTCAAGAACCAGCCTTTCGGGTTATGGAGGGAAAATCTCTTTCGGCGAAATGGCAGGAAACCTGAAATTCCTTGGTTTCGTCACCTTCAAATCCCCTGGTCTTGAGTTGAACGATGCCGGTTATCTCCGTGAAGCCAATAACCTTCTGCAAGTATATTGGATGGGGTATCAGGTGTATGAACCATTTTCAATCTTCAGACGGTTAAACATCAATTTCAACCAGTTCACTGAATGGGATTTCGGCGGAAATTTAACCACTCCAGGCGTTAACATGAATGGATTCACCCAATTCACCAATCTGTGGAGCGCTGCAATCGGAGCCAATTTTCACGGTCGAACCCTGTCATCCAATACTTTGCGGGGAGGTCCAATGATGAAACTTCCGGGAGGATATAATATGTTTACTGAAATAAGTTCCGGTGAAGAGAAAAAACTTACCATTGAACTGGAAGGAGCCATCCAGCGAAGCTACGAAAATCATTTCTCGGAATTTAACAACATAGAACTGGATATCAGTTACCGTCCGATTAACGCTCTCAAAATCAGCATTAACCCGGAGTACGATTTCAGCCGGACTTCTCTTCAGTACATCACCCAGGAAGAACAAAATGGCATGTCCAGGTACATTTTTGGATCTCTTAAACGTCACACGGTCAGTGCATCATTTCGCATTAACCTCAATCTCACACCGGAATT
>DAIDJX010000295.1 GCA_027451165.1 Prolixibacteraceae bacterium
ATTTCAGCGCAAAAAAAATGCCATCAGCATTATACCTGGCAGTTTTCTTTTTGCTGATAAGTTTGTACTGCTTTACGCAGTATGTTACCTTGTATTCAAAATCGGTCTTTTTAGTCAGCATCTTTTATTTGAATATCAGTTTCCTTTATTATCTCATCGGACCGATGTTATATTGGTATTTCGGTGCCGGTTTGAAACGCTGCCACTTGCCGGCCAGAAACACTACCAATAAAAATATGATAAATTGAGTGATTTGTTTATTTTAGAATAACTTCTTCATTAAAAGATAATTAGCTTGGCATGATGAAAATCTTCATCAAAGATTGTTATGCCAGGATACTTTTACTGCCGCCAATGCGGTAAGCGAACACGCAAGAACCCCCGAATCAAGAATATTCAACACTTTTGTGGCTGCCAACGTTGTCAGCAATCCCGGAAGAACCTTTGGGAGCGGGAGAAGTTGAAAAAAGATCCTGATTATTTTGAGCATCGTAAAAGGCAGAAGTCGCTATGGCGCAAGAACCGTCCCTCACATCAGTACCAGTCAGAATACCGGCAAAGCCATTCTTTTTACGCCGAAACCAACCTCCAAAAGCAGCAATTACGCAATAAAAAAGCTTCTAAAATTGCATTTGAAAGCCATTTTAAAAAAGTTGTAAAGACGGACGCGTTAATCGCTGAAAACCTTGTAGGACGAGGGTTATACGAGATTAAGCCCTACAAAACGTGTCCGGGTAAAAAAATTGTAAAGACGGACGCATTAATTGTGGAAATCCGCGCCCACCTTGGGTTTGCGAAGGTTCTGGTACCGCAATCTGGTTAATTGTAAAGACGGACGGCATTGCACAGTGAAATGCATGGTTTTAATTTGGCCCCCACAATGACTGATGCGATCATACATAAACGGATAAAACTTGAAGAGCTGGACTGGTCGCTCTCATCACTTCGCATCACCCGGCCGGGTGATCTGGGCAGGATGCGTCAGAGTCTGGAGCGATCAGGCCAGTTGAATCCCATAGTGGTACGGCCCTTTGATGAGAGGTTCCAGATCCTGGATGGTTTTAAACGCCACTGCGTTGCTATAGATCTTGGGTGGGAATCGCTGGAGGCAAGAATCCTGGATATCTCCCTGCCGGAGGGCAAGGCCGCCATGCTGAGCTATAACCGCTCAGGACGGAGCCTGCTGGATTATGATGAGGCGATGGTTATATACAATCTGAAGCAGGAACATGCGCTGGACCAGGTTGCCATATCAAGACTTACCGGTTATAGTCGCAGCTGGGTATGCCGTCGGCTGGCGCTGATCGAGAAACTGGATCCCGCTTTACAGGATGCCCTGCGCATGGGAGTGATCAACAACTCGCAGGCCAGGGCTCTGGTGCAGTTGCCACGTGGCAACCAGCAGGAGGTAATGCGCTGCATTACAGAGTGGCATCTGACAAGCCGTGACAGTGCCAGGCTGGTGGAAAAGTACCTTGAGTCGGGCAATCAAAAGCAGCAGCAGTATCTGCTGGATCATCCCCTGGAAGTGATTGAGCAAGCGGGAGCCAACCAGGAGATCTTCGACATCCGCTTAAGCCATCATGGCAACCGGCTACTAAAGAGTATTGAACTGTTGCACATCCAGCAGGGCATCTTTATCAGCCTGTGCGGACAACATATGACAGGCCAGCTTGGAGAAACGGAAACCTGGATATTGGAAGAAAAGATCGAGCGGCTCCGCAAAGGAGCCGGTAAGGTTCAAAAGATTATTAACTATAAAACATGGAAAGATGCAGAATGAATCTTTGGAGAACTCCGTAATTACACTCCATGCCCGGGGCTGGACCATCCGCCGGTTATCGCGTGAGCTGGGTATCAGCCGCGAGCGGATAACACGAATACTGAAACAAAATAGCCAGAAGAGGGAATCGGGCAATGCCCTGCCACGGAAAACGTCAGAGAAACCCTCCAAACTGGATCCTTTCAAGGAGTATATTGCCGAACTTCTGGAGAGATACCGTCAGCCACCAGTCACCACACAGCGGGTGCTGGAGAAAATCCGGGAGAAGGGCTATGACGGTGGAAGAACCATCCTTGGAGAATATGTGGCCGCATTGCGGGGAAAACAAGCCGGTGAACCGGTTGTTTATGTGGAGACCTCCCCCGGCCAGCGGGGATCGCACGACTGGAGCGAGTACTGTGTCTATTTTACGGATTCCGGGACAAAAGAGAAGGTGACATTCTTCAGTTTTATCCTGAACTACTGCAGGCGGCAATACATCGAAGTGGTGGAGGATAAAACCCAGATCACCCTTTTTAAATGCCTGGTGAATACCTTCATCTATTTTGACGGGGTCACCCGCGAGGTAAAAAGTGACAACCAGAAAGCCTGTGTAGACCGTTGGGAACAGGGTAAGCCGGTTTTTAACCGCCGATTACTGGAGTTTGCCTCTTACTACCGTTTCAAACCGCTCACGATCACCCCGGGCAAACCCCGTGAGAATCTCCGCATAGAAAGGCCTTTTTACTACCTGGAACAAAGCTTTCTGAACGGCCGCAGCTTTTGTAACCTGCAGGATCTGAAAGATCAGCTGCTGGGATGGCTACAGGGGGTGAATGATCAGAGGGTTCATCGTACCACCGGGGAAACACCCGTGTCGTTATACCAGAAGGAGTATCCATTTTTGCAACCCTTGCCTGCCTGTCATTACGACACATCCCTGACCGGTTACCGGGTGGTAAACAATGAATCGTGCGTGGAGTGGAATGGATTTTTTTATGCAGTTCCTGCCCCTTACATGCACCAGACCTGTCTGGTAAGAGAGAGTAAGGATCAGGTGGTCATTTACGGGCCCTCCGGCAGTGAGATCATCCGGCACGCTCTGCCGCCGGAAAACACTACCGGCAAATATGTCGGTCGCCCTGTGGTATCACACCGGCAAAATGCCTCCCCAAGGCTGGAAGAGGTAAAACTGCGGCTGGTAGATATGGGTGAGGTGATGACCCGTTATGTTGAAGAAATCATCCGGCACAAACCATCTTCATACCGGCACCATCTGAACAAGGTATTGTCGCTGAAGGTAAACTACCACCAGCAGGATATTATCCTGGCTGTGGCCCGTGCTCTCAAGCACAAGGTGTACGAATCCTCTGCCATAGAAAACTTCCTTGATTCCTTTGCACAGAAGAAGAATGAATACCGGTTGTTCTCCGGAAATGATCACAGCCATGAAGAGTAAAACATCAGAAAGGTTTATAGAAAACTGCAATTATCTCGGATTAAAGAGAACGCTTACCTCTTATAAATCAGACATCGAAAAGGCCAACAAGTCCAATATCGGATTTTACGAGTTCCTCGAAGGGGTGATCCGGGATGAAGCAGACCAGCGCAGGGAGCGCAGCATCCGTTACAGGCTCAAGAACAGCAAGCTTCCCCAGCCTTACAACCTGTTGCAGGATTTTGATTTTGACTTTCAGCCAAAACTGAAAAAGAAGCTGATCATGGACCTGTCGCTGATGGACTTTGTTCGTCGCAAAGAATCGATCCTGTTTGTGGGGGATGTGGGAACCGGAAAATCTCATCTTGCCAGAAGCCTGGCGATGAAAGGATGTGAGAAAGGATTTAAGGTTTTCTACACCACCTGTGCCGAAATGATTAATGACCTCAATACCGGAGTGTATGAAAAGACGCTTTTGAAAAGGATGCAGAAGTACATCACCCCGGAATTGCTGGTGATCGATGAGATGGGCCATGACCGGTTGGAGCTGGAGGTCACCCGGGAAGCCCATCTGCTGTTCAAAGTGATTGACGAGCGCTACAAACAACGTAAATCATTGATTTTTACCTCTAATGTGGAAGAACCGGATTGGGCGGATTACCTTGGAGACCCCATCACGACAAGGGCGATTCTTGATCGCATTTTTCACCACTCCATCGTTGTCAGGATCAAAGGACCGAGTTACCGTGAGTATCAGGGAAAACAACTGCAGAAAAAATACGAACAGGAAGCACAAACAACAGATTAAGGCGGGCAGCGACCATGGGCGAAGTTTTGTACCGATGGTTGACTGTGAAG
>DAIDJX010000296.1 GCA_027451165.1 Prolixibacteraceae bacterium
CGCTGAAATACAATACAAAAATCGGGCAGGAAGGCGCCGGACTGAGCCAGGGTCAAAGGCAGCGCATCCTGATCGCCAGGGCGGTGTATAAAAATCCTTCTTTTGTGATTCTCGACGAAGCCACCAATGCCCTTGATGCCGGAAATGAAAAAACCATCCTGGAAAACCTGAACCGCTTTTTCAGAAACCGTACGGTTGTCGTGGTGGCCCACCGGCTGAGTACCGTAAAAAATGCAGATCAGATCATTGTCCTGAAAGAGGGGAAAATTACGGAAACCGGCACCCACCGGGAATTGGTGGAGAAAAAGGGGGATTATTATCACCTGGTAAGGGAACAGTTAGAACTGGGAGCATGATGGCAAAAGTAAAGAACAGTGGGGAACATTGCCCCGAGGTCAGGAAAATCATGGAAAAGAAACCCGGATGGATCATCAGGTGGGGAACACTCCTGATCACTGTGGCGGTGGTGATATCCATCATTTTGTGTTGGAGGCTGTTTTCCTGAGCTGCCCTTGCAGGGCAATTTATAGTGTCCGCAGGAATGCCATGGATTTTCCGGTAATGTTAACCCAAAAATATTTTAACCGGCCGATAGCTGTCTTTTTTGCGTGCCGGAAGCGGTAATAATTGAAAATTAGTACTTTTGCGTGCCAATTTCAGGAGGAAAAGGCACATTTGTTTCTGAAAAGCATTGTAATTCAATAATTATATATACTTTTGCAGTCCATTTTTTAAAAATTATTAACGAAGAAAAACAGGTTTTTATGCCAACTATTCAACAGCTAGTTAGAAAAGGAAGACAAAGTAAGGTTGACAAGAGCAAATCTCCTGCACTTGATTCGTGTCCGCAGCGTCGCGGGGTTTGTGTGCGTGTGTATACCACCACGCCTAAAAAACCCAACTCTGCCATGCGTAAAGTAGCGAGGGTACGCCTCACCAACCAGAAAGAAGTAAATGCCTACATTCCGGGTGAAGGCCACAACCTGCAGGAGCACTCCATTGTATTGGTGCGTGGTGGCAGGGTGAAGGATCTCCCCGGTGTACGATATCACCTGATTCGTGGTGCACTGGATACCGCCGGAGTTGAAGGCCGTCTGCAGCGTCGCTCGAAATACGGCGCCAAAAGGCCAAAAGCAGGTAAAGCTCCTGCTACAACCGGTAAAAAGAAATAATTAACACGTTCATTTAAGTTCTGGCTAAGTAGTGGTTTGGTTGAGTAAGCAGCTTCTCCGATCGTCTTCCCGGGAAGCACTGAAGACACCGCCTGTGGGCAGCCAATTTAAATAACACTAAAAAACAAAAAATGAGAAAAACAAAACCAAAGAAGAGACATCTTCTTCCCGATCCGAAATTCAACGACGTATTGGTCACCCGATTCGTGAACGACCTCATGAAAGACGGGAAAAAGTCAATAGCTTATACCATTTTTTATGATACCCTCGACCTGGTTGGGAAACGCATGAAAAATGACGATGTAGCCCCCCTTGACGTCTGGAAAAAAGCGCTGGAAAATATTACTCCCCAGGTTGAGGTAAAAAGCCGCAGGGTGGGTGGTGCCAACTTCCAGGTGCCCATGGAAATCCGCAACGAACGCAAGGTGTCGATCAGTATCAAAAACATGATCCTCTATGCCGGCAAACGTTCAGGCAAATCGATGTCTGACAAGCTGTCGGCCGAGATCGTTGCCGCGTTCAACCTTGAAGGTGGCGCCTACAAGAAAAAAGAAGATACCCACAGAATGGCTGAAGCCAACCGTGCTTTTGCCCATTTCAGGTTTTAACTGCTGTACCATTATATTATTAGCAGCATAAATTTATTTGCATGGCAGTTCAGGATCTGAAATATACCAGGAACATCGGGATTATGGCTCATATTGATGCCGGTAAGACCACTACTTCGGAACGTATTCTGTTTTATACAGGACTTACCCACCGCTTGGGAGAAGTGCATGATGGCGCTGCCACCATGGACTGGATGGAGCAGGAACAGGAGCGCGGAATTACCATCACATCGGCAGCCACCACCACCTTCTGGAAATATACAGACCAGAACTACAAGATTAACATCATTGACACTCCTGGGCATGTGGATTTTACCGTCGAGGTGGAACGTTCCCTGCGGGTGCTGGATGGAGCCGTTGCCTTGTTCTGTGCAGTAGGCGGGGTGGAAGCCCAGTCGGAAACTGTTTGGCGCCAGGCCGAAAAATATGGAGTTCCCCGGATTGGTTTCGTCAACAAGATGGACCGCCAGGGAGCCGACTTCTTTAATGTCTATGCCGACATTAAAAATAAACTGAAAGCCAACCCGGTACCGGTAACCATCCCGATCGGATCGGAAGAAACCTTCAAAGGGGTCATTGACCTGATCCAGATGAAGGCGATATACTGGTTTGAAGATGAGAACATGGGATCTACCTTCTCGGTGGAAGAGATTCCCGCTGACCTGCTTGAACAGGCCCGGGAATGGCGTACCAATCTGGTGGAATCGGCTGCAGAGCACGATGACGCCCTGTTGGAGCGCTATTTTGAAGATCCGGATTCCATTACCACTGATGAATTGCACGACGTAATCCGCAAATCCACCATCCGTGGGGCTATTGTGCCGCTGATGTGTGGTTCCGCTTTCAAGAACAAGGGGATTCAACGTTTGCTGGATGCCGTTTGTGCTTACCTCCCCAGTCCGCTGGACAAGGGAGCCATAACCGGCAATGAACCCGGAGACAAAGAGTCACCCATTGTCCGCAAGGCTGATGTCAGCGAACCTTTGGCCGGACTGGCTTTCAAAATTGCCACCGATCCGTTTGTCGGTCGCTTGTGCTACATCAGGGTATATTCGGGAAAAATCGAGTCGGGACAGCAGATTTTAAACAGCCGTACCGGAAAGAAAGAACGGATTTCCAGGCTATACCAGATGCATTCCAACAAGCAAAACCCGAAAGATGTCATTGAAGCCGGTGATATCTGTGCCGCGGTGGGTATGAAAGACATCCGAACCGGCGATACCATCTGCGCCATCGACCATCCGATCGAGCTGGAAAGCATGATATTTCCGGAACCGGTTATCGGAATTGCCATAGAGCCCAAGTCCCAGAACGATATCGACAAGCTGGCCAACGGTTTATCCAAGCTGGCAGAAGAAGATCCCACCTTCCGGGTGAATACGGATCCGGATTCTGGACAAACGGTTATCCGGGGTATGGGTGAACTTCACCTGGAAATTATTGTGGATCGCCTGAGAAGGGAATTCAAGGTGGAATGCAACCAGGGTGCTCCCCAGGTAGCTTACAAGGAAGCCTTATCGAAACCGGTTCAGTTGCGTGAAGTTTTCAAGAAGCAAACCGGAGGCCGGGGAAAATTTGCCGATATCTCCGTCAGGATCGAACCGGTGGAACAGGGCCAGTCAGGTCTGGAGTTCATCGATATGGTCAAGGGCGGCAACATACCGAGGGAATATATTCCGGCGGTAGAAAAAGGATTCAAAGAATCGCTGTCCAACGGTCCGTTAGCCGGATATCCGATCGACGGGTTAAAAGTCACCCTGCTGGATGGTTCCTATCATGCAGTTGACTCCGACCAGTTATCGTTCGAGATCTGCGCCAAACAGGCATTCAGGGAAGCAGCGCCCAAAGCCGGGCCGAAATTGCTGGAGCCCATGATGAAACTCGAAATCGTAACTCCGGAGGAGTATATGGGCGACATCATCGGCGACCTGAACCGCAGACGCGGAGATATTACCGGAATGGAAACCAAGGCAGGCGCCCGCGTGATCAGTGCGCTGGTACCGCTGGCTGAGCAGTTCGGTTATGTAACCGTATTAAGGACTTTATCTTCCGGCCGGGCCACCTCTTCGATGGAATTCAGCCATTACCAGGAGGTACCACGGAATCTGGCCGAAAAAGTCTTATCAGAAATTAAGGGAAGAACAGATTTGTTATAACGGAGCCCCTTGATGTCGCGCCCGCTCGTCTGCGGAAACAGCTCGACCAGCGTCGCGATCAGGTCATCGTCGAGGCCCAG
>DAIDJX010000297.1 GCA_027451165.1 Prolixibacteraceae bacterium
GTGGTGGCCATCGATGTGCCCAGTGGCCTGATGGGAGAAGACAATTCCGGAAATATCCCGGAGAACATCATCCGCGCCCATGCCACCATCACCCTGCAATTCCCGAAACTCAGCCTGCTCTTCCCTGAAAATGAGCAATATGCCGGGGAAGTCTTTACGGAAGATATCGGACTTCATCCTGACGCCATTTGTAAGACGGAGACGGTATACCAGCTTTCAGAAAGGGATACCATTTACAATTGGTTTCCTCCGCGAAAACGTTTTGCCCATAAGGGTGATTTCGGGCATGCCCTGCTGATCGGTGGCAGCTATGGTAAGATGGGAGCAGCCCTGCTGGCCTCGGAAGCCAGTCTGCTTACCGGTGCCGGCCTGGTCACCACACACCTGCCTTCCTCCGGTTACGTGAGCCAGCAAACTTACAGGCCGGAAGTGATGTGCAGCATTGACCCGGGTAGCCATTTTATACTGGAGGTTCCTCCCCTAAAACCATACCAGGCAATAGGAATCGGGCCGGGACTGGGCACGCGGCCTGAAACAAAAAAAGCCATATCCGAATTAATTGCCAGGGCTGAGGTTCCCATGGTCTGGGATGCCGATGCCCTGAACCACCTGGCACTAAATCCATTGTGGCTGGAGCATTTGCCGCAGGGAACCATTCTGACTCCCCATCCGGGAGAATTCCGTAGACTTTTCGGTGAAACCCGGGATTCCTGGCAGCAACTGCAACTGCTCCGGAAGAAAGCAAAGGAATTAAAGCTGGTCATTGTCCTGAAGGGAGCCTTTACTGCCATTGCCCTGCCCAATGGAAACGTTTGGTTCAATCCCACCGGCAACCCGGGTATGGCTACCGGCGGAAGCGGAGATGTACTCACCGGAATTATCCTGGGATTGCTGGCCAGGGGATTTTCTCCTGAACGGGCGGCCAGGGCCGGTGTTTTTATCCATGGAAAAGCCGGAGATATGGCAGCAGCCCGTGTTTCTCAGGATTCGCTGACCGCCTCCGACATTTCTCATTCCCTTCCCGAAGTATTTCAGCACATTTACGGGTGGCGGCAATCTGAATTTTCCTACTTTTGAGGGTTTAACTTTAATTTGTACCGGAATGAAGTTTTTCGTATTCATTTTGTCATTTTTGTTTGTAGTGCCGGCCTGGTCCCAGAAATCGAGAGGGAAAACGGAAGAAGCAATCCCTGTGGCCATTTCGGAAGGGATCACCTATGCCTTGCCAAGAACAGCAGTCCGGATTGTGGTGAAGGCCATCCAGACCACTGTGGTCTCCGGACCGTTTGCCGCTTATGCCGACCCGCTCCTGGGGATCTCCAATGTTCCCACCCAATCGGTAACAAGCTGGGAAATCAGGCAAATTTCTTTTGACAGCTTCGCCGAGCCAGACCCTGCCAAAGTATTCAAAACCAACAATCTGGCAATTCCTCTGATCCAGCTTAGCCCGGAAGGCGTACTGACCGGATTTAACGCTGAAAAACAAGCTTATTCCTCCAAATCTTTGGTTTCCAATTCTTTTGCTGTCAACGGGAGTTCACTTCCGGTTCTTTTTACCAATACCGTCCAGCTGGCAACTTCTTCCGGAAGGACTTCTGCTGCCCAGCGTGCAGAGGAAGCTGCTGCAGCCATCCTGAAGGCTAGGGCTGCGCGGAATGAAATTGTGGCGGGTACCCTCGATGAGTTTCACCCCGACGGGAAAGCGTATGAAGAAAGCCTGGAAGAGCTCCGGCTTGCAGAAAAGGAGACGCTGGAACTCTTTACAGGGAAACGACAGACCCGTGAATTTACTTTTTCCTGGGTGTATATTCCGGTCTCCAAATCTGTTAAGGGAGAAGTGCTCTTCCGGTTTGATGAAAGCCTCGGATTTCTTGCAAAAAATGATTTCTCCGGGAAACCGGTCATGATCGATGTGGAAGCAGAAGAAATCCCTGCCGTGGCCGCTCCGGGAACGGTTCTTCCTTCTACCGGACTGTTTTACCGTCAGCCGGGAACCGGAAATTTCAGGCTGTACAAAGAGCTTTCCCTGATCGGAACTGCACGATTACCAATAGCCCAGTTCGGAAATACTTTATCTGTTCCTGCAGAATTGCTCAATGGATCCTATTCACTGTTATTTTCGCCTCAAACCGGCGCGCTGGAATCCATTCTTAAAAAATAAACCGGATTTGTTTTTCTGATACGGATTTTATTATCAACAAATCAATAATACTTAAATGGATACAATCAGAAAATCTTTACGCGAATCCAGGACTGCCCGGTGGGCTGCCCTGGCTGTCGTGGCCTTTACCATGTTGTGTGGTTATTATCTTACCGATGTTATGGCCCCGTTGAAGGGTCTATTGGAAGGTCAAATCGGTTGGACCAGTGATGACTTCGGTACTTTTAACAGTGCCTACGGGTGGTTTAATGTTTTCCTGCTGATGCTGATCATCGGTGGAATTGTACTGGACAAAATGGGCGTGCGATTCACGGGAGTGACAGCCGCCTGCGTTATGGTAGCCGGTACGGCCATTAAATACTGGGCTGTTTCCACCCATTCTCTCGATAACCAGATGTTATGGGGAATAAAGTCACAGGTGCTGGTTGCCGGACTCGGATTTGCCATTTTTGCCGTGGGGGTGGAAGTCGCTGGTATTACCGTTTCGAAGGTCATTTACAGGTGGTTTAAAGGGAAAGAACTTGCCCTGGCCATGGGACTGGAAATGGCGACTGCCCGTCTTGGGACAGCCCTCGCCTTATCTACTTCTGTTCCCATCGCCAAGGCATTTGGAACGCTGGATGTATCCCGCCCCATCCTGCTCTGCCTGATCTTGCTTTGCATCGGCCTGATTTCCTTCATCATGTATACTTTCATGGATAAAAAACTGGAAGCTTCTGATGCCATCCATGAGGTACCATCTGAGGAAGAAGAATTTAAGGTGAAAGACATTATCAGCATTGTCACCAACCGGGGCTGGTGGTACATTGCCATTCTCTGTGTGCTTTTTTATTCCGCAGTATTCCCGTTTCTGAAATATGCCACCGACCTGATGGTGAACAAGTTTAATGTGGATCAGTCCCTGGCGGGCAATATCCCGGCCTTGCTGCCTTTCGGAAATATCCTCCTTACTCCTTTGTTCGGAAGTATTTACGACCGGAAGGGAAAGGGCGCCACAATTATGATCATCGGTTCTTTATTGCTGATTCTTGTACATGCCCTGTTTTCTGTTCCCTTCCTGAATTCCTGGATTCTTGCCATCGGACTTATACTGGTTCTTGGAATAGGATTCTCCCTGGTACCTTCTGCCATGTGGCCTTCAGTTCCCAAAATAATTCCTGAAAAACAGCTGGGTACCGCTTATGCCCTGATTTTCTGGGTACAGAACTGGGGTTTGATGGGTGTGCCCTTCCTGATCGGGAAAGTGCTGGACAAATATTGTGTCACAGGTCAGACCATTCGCGACGGGTTGACCGTAAACACCTATAATTATACCATCCCTATGTTGATTTTCACCAGCTTCGGAATTCTTGCCTTACTGTTTGCTTTCCTGCTGAAAGCTGAAGACAAAAAGAAGGGTTACGGGCTGGAATTGCCCAATATTCAAAAATAATTTTAAAATACGGCAATGGATACTCACCTGGTGACTTCACCAATAGACCACCGGCAGTCACCCGGTGAGTAGCCATAAATAATTATAGTAAAAACAAGGCGCGCCTTGTCCCTACATGTTTACTCACCGGGTGACTATCCCATCGGACTCTGAACAGTCACCCGGTGAGTAGCCAGCAGTCAGCAGTCATAACATTTAAATATAAAGATATGAGCACAATTAAGAACCTCGAACCCAAAGCAATATGGAATAATTTCCATGAACTGACCCAGATACCCCGCCCTTCAGAGCATGAAGAACAAATCAGGGATTATGTGGAACAATTTGGCAAAAACCTCGGTTTGGAAACCATCCGGGATGAAGCCGGAAACATCATTATCCGCAAACCGGCCACTCCGGGAATGGAGAACCGCAAAGGGG
>DAIDJX010000298.1 GCA_027451165.1 Prolixibacteraceae bacterium
CTGGATCAGACCGAACTGTACCATTCCAATGAAGCCGTTGTCGGTGTCAAAATCGTCATCTTCAGTGCGGTAGGAGACCAGGTATCGGGCATTGACGGCACCACCGAACCATTCATACCCATCATCTCCGGAATAGGAGACCTGAACGTATTCGATGAGGGTCCCGTTGCCGACCGAGTTGAGGGTAAGGCCGTTGACTTCGCTGCCGGTGGCTACTTCATAACCCGGGAATTCAATGCGTACGAACGTAAGAACACCGGAATTGTCTTCATTATTGGATCCGCCGTATTCGGAGCCGATACCACCTTCAGCGACTCCGCTTCCTCCGGGGAGGTTGTTGATGCCGTTCCCGTTGATTACGATCCCGCCCCAGTCGCTGTTGGCACGGAAGCCAGCGCCCTGGTTGGAGGTGAAAACGATGGGTTGTGTCCGTGTTCCAACGGCCATGATTTTGGCTCCGCGTTCAACCGATAACACACTTTTATTGGTACCCCGTATGATGGTTCCGGGCTCGATGGTAAGGGTAGCACCGGCATCAACATAAACCCAGCCGTCCAGCTTGATCACACCGCTCCAGGTCTCACTGGTGGTGATGTGCAGACCACCGGCTCGGGTAAACTGTCCGTTTCCTTTGCTCACGGTGTCGGCAGGGTAGGCGGTGTTCACCGGATCCCAGTTGGTCCATCCTTCCAGCCAGTTGTTTATGCCGTCGAAAGCGCCGACATAACTGACCCGCTGGAAAAAGTTGTGGTTGATGGATTGTGCGGTTACTAAGGTTGTAGCAACAATGAGCAACAAAATGAGAAGTAGATTTTTTTTCATGTCTTAATTCTTTTTGATTTCACAAAAGAGATTTTTCCGGAGTGTTTATAATATCCAGGTAATGATGAAAGAAAACTGCCTGTTTGGGGAATAATAGCGCGTGTAACCGGTGATATCTTCCTTTATCCCGTGGTATTGGGCAAATCGGACCGGTTCATTCAGAATGTCTTTGATACCTGCCTTAACCTGAATGTGTTTCCCAAATCCTTTCTGAACAGTCAGGTCCAGTACATTCCGGGGTAGTTCCCAGGTATGGGGATTGGTCGGAGTACCAACAAATGCTATTCTGTCACCGACAATGTTGTAGCTCAGATTCATGTCCCATTTTTTCTCCGGATGATTGTAAAATAAGGCAAGATTGGCAATATAGGGCGACTGGCCGGCCATCACCCGCAAGGTATCCCTGGTGAATTCCTGTTTGGAGGTGTTGATACGGCTTCTGATCAGGGAGGCGTTAAAGACAACCGTGAAATTTTTCAGTATCCGTAACAGACCGGGGGAATTTTCAAATTCATCAAATCTTTTTCTGATATCAATTTCAATCCCTGTGCTGAAAGCTTTTTCCGTGTTGTAGGGGAAATAGTCGTAAGTGGTTCCCGACGGCCGGAGAAAAGTTTCAATCGGATTGGTGAAGTCTTTGTAAAAACCCGCCAGCGATACCGTTTCGCCCTGTGAGGGATACCATTCATAGCGGAAATCATAATTGTTGATGTAGGCGCTTTTAAGGTCGCTGTTTCCGTAAACAATGGCAAACAATTCAAAGTCCTGATAGTCAAAAGGCGCCATTTCCCTGAATTCGGGCCTGTTTACCGTCTTTCCGAAGGACAAGCGGAGCAGATTTTTATCATTCAGGTTCCAGGTAAGGTTCATCGAAGGGAAAATGTCCAGTGTGTCTCTTTTAATAGGGGTTTTGTCAGCAGATTCTGAATTTTCGAAGAAGTTGGTGATCTCCCGGTTCCAGTTCTCCAACCTGACTCCGCCATAAAAGTTAAGCTTTTTTGTGAGGGGAATACTCAATGCCAGATAACCAGCAGTCAACTTGTCGGTAGCATCATAGCTGTCTTTTGCCCGGGTATTGTCCCGGTAGGAGAGACCATGCTGATTGTAAGGGGCTGTGCGGTCAAACCAGAAATTTTCTTTGGCCATGATGTCGGATACAGGCTTAAAGAAAATATCAGGTGGGTTGCTTACTGCAACAACACCCAGTAACCTTGATTTCAGTGCCCTTTCCTTGACTTCATAAAAACCTCCGCCTTTGATCTGCCAGGAAGATTCAGATTTTCCAGGATTGAAAAGATGGGAAAAATCGATTTTGACATCCTGGATGTTTTCATTCATATCAATCCAAAGCCGGCCACCCAGGTAGGGATTGGGGACGTTCTGCAGTCGCAGGTAATACTTCTGGTGGTTGGGATTGGAAGGATCATCGACCCGGACAAAGGTTAGGCGGTGATTGTCGGGCTGATTTTTACCGGTATTTCCATAGCCCAGCATCCAGCTTATTTTAGTGCGTTCCCCGTTAAATATCTGTTCTCCGGCCAACTGACCTGAATAAACGAAACGGCTTTCATAGCGCAAATCAACCATCCGAAGGTTTTCTACATTGTAGTAATTGAACCCGTTCCTCAGGGTAGTGGTGGAAAGCCCCATCTGGTTGATGAAATTTCTGAATTCCAGCTTCTGGTTATTCCCGTAGATGATGTTGAAGTTTTGAATCAAACCGGTTTTGTATTCCTTTTTAGACTGCTGATCGGTGAAGTCAAAATTTCTGATCAGTTGCTGCAGGGTTTCATCATAATTCTGAAATTCCACCCTTTGATTGATGGTATTGATGAATGAAGTACCGTAATTCAGGGAAGTGATGCTGCCGACAGATATTTTCCCTATGGTGAACCGGCGAAGCAGGGTGGCGGAAAAGGTTTGGTCAGCAAAGGGCGCTGTGGAGTTGATGTTCCAGTTGTTGGGGAAGAGGAGGGCAATGCTGTTAAGTTTTTCTGTCTTCTGCAGGTAGGATCTCGCATCTGTCCAGGTATATAGATCAGCGAATTCTGCCGGGGCAGGTACTCCCTCCGGAATAGTCCGTGAACCGTTATCCCTTCCGGTCCAGTCGGATTTGCTTCCTTCATGGGTCAGAAAATCCCGGTTGAAGGTGGTATTTTCAACATATTTTGCACCATAACTGATGCTGAAACTGTTCTGGTCGGCAATGTTTTTTGTCTGGATGTTGATTGCTGCTCCGGCGAAGTCGGCAGGTAATTCCGGAGCCGGGCTTTTGTAAATCAGGATGTTGTCAATCAGACCGCTGGGAATGGCATCAAAGGAAAAGGCCCGCTTGTCGGCTTCAAAACTGGGCGCTGTGGCATTGTTCATCATGACGGAGTTGTAGCGCTCGGTCAATCCCCTCACGACAACAAACCTGCCGTTGTTGATGGTAATTCCCGGAACCCGCCGGATCACTTCTGCCGCATCCTTGTCCTGGCTTTTGGAGATCAGCTGGGCAGATACTCCGCTGAGGATGACATTGCTGCTGCGGATGTTGGTGATCAATGCATTTTCGCTGCCCATCCGCCGGCGGGCGGTAACTTTTACTTCTCCTACATCAACGGTTACCGGTGACAGTTCTATTCTGATTACTGTTTCGGTGGTATCTTTTACCTCTATTTTGAGGATAAGGGATTCGTAAGAGATGTAATTGGTGACCAGGTTATAAGATCCGGCGGGAATGTTTTTGATCAGAAAATTGCCGTCAAAATCGGAGGCTGCTCCAAGAAGGGTTCCCTGTATCAGCACATGTGCCCCAACCAGTGTTTCACCGGTGTTACGGTCGGAAACTGTTCCCCTGATGTTCCCGGCTGTTAAGGAACCACACAGGATCAGAAAAAAACAGAAGGGGACTATTTTTGAAGAAAGGCGTAAAGATTTATTCATCTATGCAAACTCGAATATCAACGCTGCAAAGTTGAATTCAAAGGATTACATGGATGTTTCAATAAAATTACAGATCGGTTACTATTTTCTGTTCTTTTTTGTCCTTTTCCATCCGCCAAGGGGCGGATGGAAAAGGGTTGGGGGAGAGTTATCTACAATTTGATGTCTGCGTTCAGCATAAACCTGAAAATTGAAGGCCTGTTTTCATCGGCCGGTTGCCAGTTCTGGATGTTGGGCGAAATTTTGATTC
>DAIDJX010000299.1 GCA_027451165.1 Prolixibacteraceae bacterium
ATTCCGTCAGAAAACATTTCCGAGTGAACACCCAGGTTTTTGTGGTTACCCAGCATACTCAGCACTGCGTTGGGAATGGCGCCGATCCCCATTTGCAGGGTGGCCCCGTCATCCACCAATTCGGCGACATAGCGGCCAATCTGGTATTCAATCTCACTGATGGGTGGCATGGCCGGCGCATACAAGGGAGAATGGTCTTCCACAAAAATGTCAATATCTTCCAGTTTGATCATGGCATCCCCGAATGCCCTGGGAACGTTGCGGTTCACAATGGCAATGACCACATCCGCAGTTTCCACTGCGGCCAGCGTAGCATCCACAGAAGTTCCCAGGGATACAAAACCGTGTTTATCAGGTGGGCAAACCTGAATAAATGCCACATTCACTTTGACATACCCCTCCCGGATCAGCCGCTGTGTTTCATGCAGAAATACAGGAATGTAATCGGCAAATCCCGCCTGGGTTTGTTGTCTGACATTCGATCCAACAAAAAAAGACTCCAACTGAAAGATACCTTCAAACTCAGGATCTGCGTATGGAGCGGGACCTTCCGTATGGATATGCTGGATATGCACATTCCTGATTTCCTTCCTTCTTCCTCTTTCTACCAGCGCATTGATCAGGGGATGAGGGGTTACTGCCACACTTGACATATGGATCCTGTCGCCCGATTTGACCACTTTCACTGCTTCTTCTGCTGTAACGAATTTAATTTGCTTCATTGATTATTTTTTATTCCTCAGTTTTTAATTATTTTGGTCGCAAATATAAATTTTACTGCTAATGCCTACAATAAAATCAAAACAGTTGAAAACTTTTCTGCGGAGTTATAACACATTTTTAATTTAAAATTACATTTGCAGCGCTAAACCGACGGATTTATATATGTTAATTTATGAATAGTGAATTACTTATTTTATTCTTTATTATTGCCATTATTCTGGTAGGAGGGGCAATCCTATTTGCCACATTTGCAGCTCCTTCCTCTTTTAATCTGGCAAAGTTTGAACCCTATGAGTGCGGTATTCCGACAGAAGGTCCTACGTGGATCCAATTTAATGTGGGGTATTACCTGTTCGCCATTATCTACCTTATTTTCGATGTGGAATCCCTTTTTCTGTTTCCATGGGCAGTGGTGATGAGGGATGTGGGTATCCGCGCATTTATTGAGATTATTATTTTCCTGTTTATTCTTGGTCTGGGTCTTTTGTATGCCTGGAAAAAACACGCATTGAAATGGGTATAAAGATTAAATCGATGAAAAATGAAGATTTCCTGGACAACGATTCCCTGGAAATCTTCAAAAAATCGGGAGGGAATATACTTTTAACCTCCATTGACAATCTGGTGAACTGGGGCCGTTCCAATTCAATTTGGCCACTGACCTTTGCCACCAGTTGCTGTGGTATTGAAATGATGGCTGCCGGGGCTCCCCGTTACGACTTTGCCCGTTTCGGGATCGAAGTGTACAGAGCTTCACCGCGACAGTCAGATGTCATAGTTGTAGCTGGTACCATCGTCCATAAAATGGCGCCGGTACTAAAAAGGTTGTACGACCAGATGTCTGACCCCAAATATGTGATAGCCATGGGGGCTTGTGCTGTTTCAGGGGGACCTTTTGCCTACAACTCCTATTCTGTCGTCAGAGGTGTTGACCAGATCATTCCGGTCGATGTCTATGTTCCCGGATGCCCGCCGAGGCCTGAAGCCTTGCTTTACGGCGTCATGCAACTGCAGCGGAAAATAAAAGCCGGAACGCTGTTCGAGGCTGACAAAAAATCAGATACCGAAAAACCATAGTTGATTGTTATGCAAAGAGAGGAACTGACCGACTTTTTGAAAAAACATTTTCCGGACGCTACATTCCCGGAAAATACACAACTCCCTGAAATGATCGTACCAGCCGGGGATATAGCTGCTGTTGCCACAGAACTGAAAACCAGTAAAGATCTGGCTTTTGACTATCTCATCAGCCTGACAGCCGTGGATTACAAAGATAAATTCACTGTGGTTTACCACATGGAATCTACCTTACACCGGCATTTGCTGGTTGTAAAAACAGACATCACCGATCATGAGCAACCCGCTGTGGACACCGTTTCAACCCTTTGGCCTACCGCCATCTTTCATGAAAGGGAAGTTTATGACCTTTTCGGAATCAAATTTAACGGACATGGTGATCTGAGGCGCCTCTTCATGGACGACGATTACGGATTTCCCCTCCGGAAGGATTTTTCTGATGAAACACGGGTGCTCACCTTATCCAAATGACCATGAGCGAACAAATTATTATCAAGGACATCATTGTCAAAGAGAGTGATGACTACATCATCAACATGGGGCCCCAGCATCCTTCCACCCACGGGGTACTTCGGCTGGAAGTCTGCCTTCAGGGTGAAACGGTAAAGTACGTCATCCCCCATATCGGTTATATCCACCGGGCTATTGAAAAGATGTGCGAATTTGACACCTATGCACAAATTATCCACCTTACCGACCGGATGGACTACCTATCGGCCCACATGAACAACGAAGCTGTGTGCCTGATTGTTGAAAATGCACTTCAGGTTGAAGTGCCGGAAAGGGTTAAATACATCCGTACAATCCTTGATGAGCTGAACCGGCTGGCTTCCCATCAGCTGTGGTGGGCTGCCTTCGGAATGGACCTTGGGGCATTAACCACTTTCTTTTACGGGTTGCGTGACCGCGAAAAGATCCTTGACATTTTCGACGAGTCGTTTGGTTCCAGGTTATTACACAGTTTCAATACCCCGGGAGGACTAATGCACGATGTCCATCCCAATTTTCAAAAGAGAACAAAGGAATTTGTGAAGTATTTCCGGAAGAAATTACCTGAATACAAACAACTGCTGACCGACAATGTCATTTTCCATCAGCGGTCGAAAGGCATCGGCTTTATGACAAAGGAAACCGCCATTGCCTATGGAGTCACGGGGCCTTCCGGAAGAGGTTCCGGCTACAGTTGCGACATCCGCAAATATGCGCCCTACAGCGCTTATCCGCTGGTGAAATTTGAGGAGAAACTACAAACTGAAGGTGACACTTTTGCCCGTTACCTCGTGAGAATGGATGAAATGGTGGAATCGCTGAACATCATCGAACAACTGGTGGACAATATCCCCCAGGGTGATTTTACAGCCAAGATGCGTCCCGTTTTAAAACTCCCGGCCGGAGAATATTTCCAGCGGGTGGAAACGGCAAGGGGTGAATTGGCCATATACCTGGTAAGCGACGGCAACAAGACACCTTACAGGATGAAATTCCGGACACCCAACTTCAGCAACCTGTTTGTTCTGAATGAGATAAGTGCCGGATACAAAATTGCTGACCTGGTAGCCATCAGCGGTTCATTGGATTTGGTAATTCCTGATATTGACCGATAATAAGAGTTTTATGTCAAAGATGTACGATTTTTCTCAATTAACCGGTGCAATCGATACTTATCTCCGGGCCAACATGTCACCGGGATGGGCAGTATTTACCGAGTTGGTCATCATCGGCCTTGTCGCACTGATCCTGTATGCCCTGGTCGGCCTTTTCCTGGTCTATCTGGAAAGAAAGGTTTGCGCCATTATCCAGAACAGGTACGGCCCGAACCGGGTAGGACCGGTCGGCTTGCTGCAAACCATTGCCGACCTCATCAAGCTGTTGATGAAAGAGCTGATTCCCATCGCCCGTGCTGATAAATTTCTCTTCAACCTGGCGCCTTTTATCGTGATAATAGTCTCCTTCATGACCCTGGCTGCGATTCCGTTTGCGTTGGGTTTGCATGCAGTTGACCTCAACATCGGAGTGCTCTATGTAACCGCTGTTTCATCACTGGGCGTCGTTGGAGTTCTTCTGGCCGGATGGTCCAGCAACAGCAAGTATTCCCTCATCGGGGCCATGCGCAGCGGGGCACAGATCGTTTCCTACGAATTATCGGTAGGGCTTTCCCTGCTTACTGTCATTACTTTTGCAGGTTCCATGCAGCTTTC
>DAIDJX010000300.1 GCA_027451165.1 Prolixibacteraceae bacterium
TGGCTGTGCTGGGAATGTTGATGGCAATGACTGTCAACGGACAGCTGAATCTGGAAAAAGTAGTTGACTATTCACTGACCAGTACTAAGATAAACCAGACGGAATATAAGTTTTACCTCATGGATGTTGTTGCTGGCCAGTGCCGGATATACAACACCGACCATTCCCTCTGGAAAACAATTCCCATTTCCCTTCCTTCCGGATATTACCTGTATGACGTCAAGTTCGTTTCACAAAATCTGTTTAATTCCGACGGGCTGATTGAGTTTTGGTATTCCGCCTATGAATGGGTATCCACAGGCACCTCAAGCGGGTATTACCGCTACATTTCAAAGGTGATCAATGAAAACGGGAGCGTCCTGGCCACCATTACCGGAGGCGCCTATGCTTATGTCATTCAGACGGGGACCGATCAGTTCAAACTGGTGGTGTATGCCTATGATAATTCTGTTACCCCTTATACAGTTAAAACCTACCTGTATGGATTGCCCAACCCCTCCACGGCTTTGAATTTTCTTTCCTTCCTGCCGGAAGATCCCTATCCCAATCCGGCTGACGGCTTTATTAACCTGCCCTTGGATGGTGCCAAAGCAGGTGCCCTTCTCCAGGTTTTTTCCACTTCCGGTCAATTTATGGCTGAATACAAAACCAACGGAGAGCCATACTACCGGCTCAATACGGGCAGCTGGGCGCCGGGGATTTATGCTTACCGGCTGGTAACCAATGGCCGGCAGACTCAGGCAAAACAGTTTGTAATTCAATAAAATGGAAAAGTTAAGATATGAACGGCCGGTGATAAACCGGATATTGAGCGGGCTTCCGGATAAATTCGGAGCCAGATTCAGTATGGAAGCAAAAACTGAAATTGAGGGCCATCCGGTTTCAGGATTGCTTGATCAGTATCAGTCTCCTTTATATGTGATTTCAGAATCCAGTATCAGGGACACTTTTCGGGATCTTTCGGCATCATTTGTCTCGCGCTATCCGAAAGTTCAGATGGCATGGTCATACAAAACCAATTATCTGGATGCGGTGTGCAGGATTTATCATTCCATGGGATCCTGGGCTGAGGTGGTTTCCTGGTTTGAATTTGAAAAGGCCATCAGCAATGGAGGGGATCCCCGGAAAATTATTTTTAACGGGCCCCATAAAAGCGAATCTGAATTGAGGCAGGCGATTGAACTGGGTGCGCTGATCCATATTGATCACTTTGATGAGCTTTTCCTGATCATAAAATTATCAGGCCAGACAACGGCCAAAGCCAAAGTTGCCATACGATTGAACATGGATACCGGTATTTACCCCCAATGGGAACGTTTTGGGTTTAATTATGAAAACGGAGAAGCCTGGAATGCCATCAACCGGATCATGCTTTGCCAGGGTATGGAACTGGTAGGCTTGCATACCCACATCGGAACCTATATCATGAGCCCGTCAGCCTATGGTGTGGCCGCCGCCAAACTGGCCGAACTGGCTGTGCGCACGCAGCGAAAGTTCAATCATACCGTGAAATACCTGGATCTCGGCGGGGGGTTTGCCACCAAAAATACGCTGAAAGGGGCCTATTTGCCAGGAACTGACACTTGTCCGGCATTTGATCAGTATGCAGATGCCATTACCTCGGCCATTCTGAACTCTGAAATCCGCCCGGAGGATCTCCCGCTGCTGATACTTGAAACGGGCAGGGCACTGATCGATGATGCCGGTTATCTTTTGGGAAGAGTGGTTGCCAATAAACGGATGGCCAGCGGAAGACGTGGAATGATCATCGATATCGGTATCAATCATCTGTTTACCTCCTTTTGGTACGACCATACCATTCTTCCCGGTATTCAAGTTACCATGGATTCCGAGGATACCCAGGTTGTTGGTCCTTTGTGCATGAATATAGATGTAATCCGCCAGGCCATCAGATTTCCACTGCTTCAACCTGGTGACCCGGTGGTCATCGAAAGGATAGGGGCCTACAATATGACCCAATGGTTGCAGTTTATTACCTATCGTCCGAATATAGTTCTTCTGGGTACCAGGGGGGAGACAGACCTGATACGGGAAAATGAAAATTTGAATACCTTTAAGGCAGTCGAGAGGGTACCTGAGAGATTGCAATAATGAATATCAAGACATCCGAAAAGTTTAAGTCACAAACGACAGGATTCTTCAACAGTTACACCCAGGTTTTCTTTTCTGATAACCGGTTATTTGCTGTAATCTTGCTGCTGGTCAGCTTCCTGGATATGTATGCAGGAATTTGCGGAGCGCTGAGTGTGGTCATCAGCAATCTACTGGCCAGAGGAATGGGTTTCAATGAATGGCTTATCGGGAAAGGGTATTATGGGTACAACAGTTTGCTGGTCGGATTGGGTTTCGGGCTCACTTTTGAGCCTGGTATGGCTTTCTTCCTTCTGATCCCGGTCATGGCACTGCTGACTTTTCTGTTCACAGTCGCTATCCAGGGCTTTCTTTTCAAATATGGCCTCCCTTACCTCAGTTTGCCCTTTTTACTGGGTTTCTGGTTAATCATGCTGGCATCCGGACAATTCAGTGCACTGGGCCTCAGCGCCAGGGGAATTTATACCTTTAATGAACTATATTCCATCGGGGGAATATGGTTGATTGATACCGTCGAATGGTTTGATAAACTGATCACTTCCGAAGGGCTCCGAACTTACCTTTTCTCATTGGGCGCTGTTTTTTTTCAGCAGAATTTGCTGGCTGGCGTATTGATCGCTTTGGGCATCCTAATCTATTCCAGGATTGCATTTACCTTATCCCTGCTGGGTTTTCTGCTTGCCTGGCTGTTTTACGGCATCACTGGCAGTGATTTATCTTCTCTGGGATATACCTATATAGGTTTTAACTACATACTGACCAGCATAGCTTTGGGCGGTTTTTTTATTATTCCTTCACGCTGGTCCTATTTCTGGCTGATCTGGCTGCTACCCCTCGTCATTGTTGTAACCATCAGCCTCCAGAAAATATTTGCGGTTTTTCAATTGGGAGTTTATGCCCTTCCCTTTAATATCGTTGTACTGATTTTTTTGTATGTGTTGAAAATCAGGGAGAAACCTGGTGAAAAGCTCGTTGAAACTTCGGTCCAGCATTTTTCACCTGAAAAAAACCTTTATCATAACCGAATTACACAATTCAGGTTCCTGCCTGAATACCTTCCGGTAGATTTGCCGGTTATCGGGGAATGGACTGTGAATCAGGGGTATTACGGCGAATTTACCCATAAAGGGGATTGGGCCCACGGTATTGATCTGGTAATCACCGGAAAAGATGGGAGCCAATTCCGGAACAGCGGGTTTTCCCTGTCTGATTATTATTGCTATGAAAAACCTGTGTCTGCTGTAGCCGACGGTTCCGTAGCTGACCTGATTGACGGCATTCCTGATAATTTACCCGGAGAGAACAATATAAGACAAAACTGGGGGAACAGCATCGTAATAAGGCATCATGAGAACCTTTACTCGCAGGTCAGCCACCTGAAACCAGGGTCGTTAAGGGTAAAGAAAGGTGATCCTGTAAAAAAAGGTGAAATCATCGGACTTTGTGGGAATTCCGGGCGATCCCCATATCCGCATCTTCATTTCCAGATGCAGACTACCCCACACATCGGAAGTAAAACACTCCGGTATCCATTTTCGGGATACCTGGTTGCCGGGCAGGGAAACTTATCGCTCCATTCACATGCTATCCCTCTTCAGGGTGAAACCCTGCAATCCCTGAGAAATCACCCGCTTTTTGAAAAAGCACTCCAGTTTTTCCCCGGTGGCAAAATGGTTTTTCAGGTCACCGGCAGTAACCGGCAGTGGCTTGACAAAACACATCTTTGGGAAATCAAGACAGATGAGTACAACAGCAGCTATTTCGAATGTGCTGATACGGGAGCCCGGGCTTACTTTTACAATAACGGACATTTTCATTATTTCATCAATTACCTGGGGAGCAAAAGGAATTTGCTCTATTACTTTTTCC
>DAIDJX010000301.1 GCA_027451165.1 Prolixibacteraceae bacterium
CTGATATTTGCCGGATTATCCCAATGGTTCACGCCTGTGGAAAGGCTGGTACTCTTCTTCATTTTCTCAGGGACTGCCATACTATCCCTGGTAAAGGTTATTCAAGACAGCAAGCGATGGCGGTATAAATTCGTTTATGTGTTGTCAATGGTTCTGCCATTTATCCTGATGGGTCAAACCCTGCCCTTTCCGGGTAAAGATTCTGCCACCATCCGGAAAACGGTGCTGGTGTCTCTGGGACTGGCATCCGGGAAATTCGACAATTCCAATGCGCTGTATCAGGGAGAAGGATGCGACAGGGTGGGTAACCGGGCTTATTTCAACCAGAAATATGTGGTATCCGGAGCCGGCCTGACCTTTAACACTGAGAATCCGGATCTTGAGACCAAAACATCCTGGGGGATAGTATTTATCCTCGGAAATCATGCGGAGAGCTATCTGTCCACAGATACTACCTGGAATGCCCCAAAGCCAGCTCCGGAGTTGCTTCCGGAGAACGAAAGAAAGCTGATCTGGGGTATTCATCCCTTTCTTTCCTATGATTCCCGCTGGTTTGGCATCGGAGGCGGTTGGCATATGGGTAAGCTGGGCTATAGCTGGCATTGGCGGGAGGTGGAAGATACCGGTTTCCCTTATACCGGAAGAAAGGAGGTATCCCTTTTTCCCAGTCTTTACCTGAGGGTTGGACCGAGGGATGTAGCTTATGCCGATTATCACCTGGCCGATCAATTTCCGTCGGCTTTCCCCGGGTATCTGCACATGATCGGGGTGGGTACAGGACTGGGATCTTTTAACAGGTATTCGATCAGGCTGGGTACCCTGATCGGAGGCCCAGACCGGTCCCAGGGTATTCTGGATATCTGGGATATTCCATTGTTGGGCCTGTATACTACCGGATACTTTCCATTAAAAAACGGTTTTGCGCTGGAACCATTGCTGGTGTTCACCAGCGCAGGGGCTGACGGGAAAACAGATACGCAGTTCTCTTTGGGATTGCATTATCAGTGGAACAGGAAGAAGTAAGTCAGTGTTCCTGCAAGAAAAAAAGTGATCCCTGAAAGTGAGTCTATTTAGCAGCCCAGCGGTAGATAAACAGGGCTATGCCTGCATAGAGCAGGTTGGGTATCCAGACGGCCAGCATGGGTGGGGTACCACCATTTATGGCAAAGACCGTTGAAACCTGCATAAACAGGATATAGGAAAAACTAAGCAGAATCCCCAAGCCGAGGTGGAACCCCAGCCCTCCCTTTATTTTGCGGGAAGCCAGGGAAACCCCTATGATGGTCAGGATAAATGCAGAAAAGGGGCCACTGATTCTTTTATGCCGCTCGATGGCAAACTCTGTATAATTGACCCCCCGGAGTTTCATGCTTTTGATTTCAGAGCGTAATTGTTTGGTAGTCAGAGCTTCCATTTCATCCAGTTCAACTTTGTAATCGGAGGGGGTCATGTTGAGAACGGTATCAATTTGGTACCCCCTGGTAATGAACTCCTGGTCACCGACAAATTTCCTTTTCCAGTAATTGTTGATCACCCATCTTTTAGAATCGTCGTTCCAGCTGATGTTATCAGCGGTAATTTTCTCCACCAGCTGCTGATTTTCAAATTTTTCAAGGGTGAACATATATCCGATGTTGCTGTTGGTGAACTGCTGCATGTAAATGTACACCCCGGGTTCGATTTGCCGGTGAATATTTCGTTCTGCCATCCGGTTGTTGGTCAGGATATATTTTTTCCGGAAATTAATTCTTTCCTTATTGGCGGAAGGTATGACATAGTTACCCAGTATAAAGGAAAAGGCTGCGATGGCTGCAGCGGAAACCAGGTAGGGTCGCATCATTCTTCTGTAAGACATACCGCTGCTCAGGATGGCAATGATCTCGGTATTGTATGCCATCTTGGAGGTAAAGTAGATAACGGATATGAAGGTGAAAAGAGGGCTGAAGAGGTTGGCAAAATAGGGTATAAAATTCAGATAATAACTGAAAATGATGTCTTTGGTGGGAATATCCTTGGAGATAAATTCGTCGAGGTTCTCAGAAATGTCAAAAACGGTAGCAATGCTGATAATCAGTGCAATGGAATAGAAGAAGGTACCCAGAAATTTTCCGGAGATGTAGAAATCGATAATTTTGAAGTATTTATTGATCAATTGCTTCATAACCTTCTCTTTAAGCGGATGACCATTTCCTCTTTCCAGGATTTGAAATTGTTGTTGCAGATTTGTCTTCCGGCTTCTTCTACCAGCCACAGGTAAAAGGCAAGGTTATGCTGGCTGGCAATCTGAGCGCCCAGCATTTCTCCCGATATGGTCAGGTGCCGTAGAAAAGCTCTGGTATAATGGTGGTCCACAAAGGAGGTACCCTGTGCATCAACCGGAGAATGATCGTTCATCCATTTGTTGTTCCTGATGTTGATGATGCCTTGGCTGGTGAACAGCATTCCGTTCCTGCCATTGCGGGTAGGCATGACACAGTCGAACATATCCACCCCGCGGTCGATGGCTTCCAGAATATTCACAGGGGTTCCGACACCCATAAGATACCTGGGCTTTTGTTCCGGTAAAATGGTATTGACCACCTCGATCATTTCATACATAACCTTTTCAGGTTCACCGACGGCAAGTCCGCCAATGGCATAACCATCACTGTTGTAGCCTGTAACTTCATTGGCTGATTTCTTTCTGAGATCTGGAAAGGAAGCGCCCTGGACAATGGGGAACAGCGATTGGGTGTAGCCGTAACGGGGCTGTGTTTCTGTAAACCTCCTGACACATCTTTCCAGCCAGCGATGGGTCAAATCCACTGATTTGGAGGCATAAGCATAGTCTGCGTCACCCGGGGCACATTCATCGAAGGCCATGATGATATCTGCTCCGATGGTTCGTTGGGTATCCATCACATTCTCCGGAGTAAACAGGTGATAGGAACCATCGATATGTGACTGAAATTTTACGCCTTCTTCCGACATCTTCCTCAGGTCGCCCAGGGAAAAAACCTGAAATCCGCCGCTGTCGGTGAGTATTGGACCATCCCAGCCGTTGAAACGGTGTAATCCGCCGGCATCCGCCAATACTTTTAAACCTGGGCGCAGATACAAGTGGTAAGTGTTTCCCAGGATAATTTGTGCTTTTATGTCTTCCTTCAGATCCCGTGTATGAATGCCTTTTACAGAACCAGCGGTGCCAACAGGCATAAATACAGGTGTCCGGATGACACCGTGCGGGGTGGTTATTCGTCCGGCCCTGGCGGCAGTACCGGCAGAGGTAGCAATAAGATCAAAATTCATAAATCAGGAAAACGGTCACAAAGATAATTATACATTTGTATTTTATTTCTTAAATATGCTTAACGAGTTGGTTGCTTTTTTCCGGGATATTCAGTTATTTGAGTCTGTAATGCTGGGTGTCGCCGGAGGAATTTGGCTTCTCCTGCTGATCTGGTCCATTTTGTTCGGTCTGCGGCTGGCTTTCAGGAAAGCCGAAGCTTCGGGTGCCTCCTCAGTACCCATATCGGTAATCGTTGTGGAAAGGAATGAAGAGGAAAATCTGAGGAAGAAACTGCAGGGCTGGTTGTCGATGGGATATCCTGACTATGAGTTGCTGGTGGTGGATGATTTCTCGGAAGATCATTCCCTGACTGTAGTCGGGATGATGAGGCTTAAGGAACCGAAGTTGAAAATGACCGGGCTGAATCAGGAAACAAGGTACTCTGCAAAGCTTGCACGAAATCTGGGTATGAAAGCAGCCTCTTTTGATAAAGTAGTTTTCATACAACCAGATACGCTGACACCTGATAACCATTGGCTTCCGGCGATGGCCACAGCATTTTCCAAAAACAAGGAAGTGGCTGTGGGGTATACCCGTTTCCCAAGGGCAAAGGGTTATTTTCACCACCTGTTCAGGATAGAATCCTTCTATCAACAAACAGAAAGCATGGCTTTTTGCCTGAATGGTTTGCCTTATGTAG
>DAIDJX010000302.1 GCA_027451165.1 Prolixibacteraceae bacterium
GGAAGGCGTGCTGGCGCTGAAAACGCAGCAGGGCGAAGAGGGCGACCCCAAGGAGACCGTGACCGTGTATTTCCAGCCGGTAACGCTGAAAGAAGCGGTGATCAAGGGTCTTGCCGCTGATAATGGCCTCTTCATGCCAGAGCGCGTTGTGAAATTTGATCCCGGTTTTTTCCGCTGGATCGACCGGCTTTCGTTTCAGGAAATATCCTTTGAGGTAGCGCTGAAATTCTTCGGGGATGAAATCGATCCATATACACTGAAAAACATCGTGTATGACACGCTCAGTTTTGATTGTCCTCTTGTGCAGGTTACCGGTCAGATCTGGTCGCTGGAACTTTTCCATGGCCCCACCATGGCGTTCAAAGATGTAGGGGCCCGTTTCATGGCCCGTTTACTGAGGTATTTCCTGGGGAAAAATGACCAAACGGTAAATGTACTGGTCGCTACTTCCGGAGATACGGGAAGTGCTGTGGCCAATGGTTTTTTAGGTGTGGATGGAATCCGTGTGTTTGTGCTGTATCCTAAGGGAAAAGTCAGTGAAATCCAGGAGAAGCAATTTACCACTCTCTATCAAAACATTACCGCCATTGAAGTGGATGGGACCTTTGACGATTGTCAGGCTTTGGTGAAAACTGCATTTCTGGATGAAGAACTGAACAACCGGATGTTGCTGACTTCTGCCAATTCCATCAATGTAGCCCGCTTCCTGCCCCAGGCGTTTTATTACTTCAATGCTTATGCGCGGATCATGAACCAACTCGGGAAGAACGAACTGGTTGTGGCCGTGCCAAGTGGGAACTTCGGGAACCTGACAGCCGGATTGTTTGCCAGGGAAATGGGATTGCCTGTCTCAAAGTTCATTGCAGCCAACAACGAAAACGACGTCGTTTTTCAATACCTGCAAACCGGTTTCTATCAGCCCAGACCTTCCGTAGAGACGCTGGCCAATGCCATGGACGTAGGCACACCAAGCAACTTTGTCCGCATCCTGGACCTTTACGACAAATCCTGGGAAAAGATCAAAACGGTGATCAGTGGTAAGCGCTTTTCTGACGAAGAGATCAGCAATACCATCCAAAGGGTCTATGCTGAAACCGGTTATGTGTGCGATCCGCATGGGGCCTGCGGTTATGAAGCATTACACACCAGCCTGAAAGCAGGTCAGTCAGGGATTTTCCTGGAAACCGCACACCCGGCAAAATTCATGGAGACCATGGAAGCTATTCTGGGCAGCGGAAAAATCAACTTACCGCCTGCCCTGGCCGCATTTATGAAGGGGGAAAAACAAGTCATTTCTCTTGGTAACCAATATGAAGATTTCCGGGATTATCTCTTCTCGGAAAGCAGGAAGTAAGGTTTACCGGCAGATTACAAGCGGATATTTTCCGGCTGACCGGTGCGATTACTCTTTAATAACCTTAAAAGTCCTCAAAGGCTGGTTCTCTCCATTAAAGATTTTGAGAACATAAGTTCCGGATGAATACATTTCCATATTAATTTCTTCCGGAGAATCTGTGAAAAGTTTTTTCAGAATAACTTTTCCTTCCATGTTAAACAGGGAATAAGTCATCTGAGGCACTTTTTTCTTTCCGATGGCCTGTAACCGCAAAACGGAAGAAACCGGATTTGGATATACCGTCAGATCCAGGTCAGGCACCGGAATAACCTCTATGGCTGTGACCGTCAGCCTTGTTTGGTGAAATCCCTGTGTCAATATGGCTGATGTTCCCGTAAAGGTCTCAATGACTGTTTCACCGACGGTCCAGGATAGTTGTACACCTGTTCCCGCAGCGCTGGCCCCGGCAGAAGAGATGACTTGCTGACCGGAGACAACAGTGGCGGATAACAACCACAGAAAACTTATGAACGAGGTAACCTTGTTTTTCATATCTGTCAATTTGTTTGCTAATTTACAAAAACGGGATAAAATTAACTAATTTTCTGTTAATAACTTACTGCACCTTCATGACCAGCATCCGGAAAGCCCGGTTCTGATACTGCGATTGATTGGGATAATAGATGATAATATTGGGGCCAAGATAATAGAAAAGCTTGGGAATATCTGTTGTTATAGTAACAGTACTGGCCAATCCAATCCATGCAGTACCATTGTAATTGACTTCCAGAGAAAGCACCCTGATGTTGGTACTGTTGTAACCCGAAGGATAGGCAAAAGAAAAGGCACCCCCTGTAGTCAGTGTCCCGGTAATTTCCTTTATCTCCGAAAATACCACTCCCCCGGAACCAACAGACACAGTCCCTTCTACGTCCAAACCAGCATCAGGGGAATTATCCCCGATTCCGACATTTCCGCCTGCGGTGATAATCATTCCCAGACTGTTGTTTGTTCCCAGCTGGAGAGAACCATTTTCATAATTCCACAGGTAAGCGTTCAATCCGGCAATACCCATGAGTAATCCGTTGGATGTGCCAGTACCGGAGGACGAATTATACATTCTGAGGTAAGACAAGTCGGATTTATAAATTTCGAGGACTTCATTTCCCGGGGACATCCCAATTCCCAATTGTCCGTTTAATGTGGTCTTTCCGTTCCCTGCGATGGTAAGCAGGTCTTTGCCAAGGGTACCATTTTGATAATAAATATTCAGCAGGGAATTGGCATCTGAGGCATCTGACTTTGCCGCGATAGTCCAGTTTTTGGTTGAGGAGGAGTTTGTTTTAAACATCAATCTTGAATAATCACCCTCCTTTTCCGTCAGCAGAAGATGAGGTATAGTCGTGGAACTGTTTCCCAGAATGTTAAGATAAGCTCCTGGTGCTGCGGTTCCGATTCCCACCATACCTCCGTTATAGTATAGGTATCTGTCATACAACCAGTAGGCTGGCGCTGGTGTCTGCCATGATGTAAATCCGTTGGCATCGGAAGTCAGTACTTTTCCCGCTCCCTGTGTGCCATCGATGATCCTGATGGCGTTCCTGAAATCGGCAGCCGGTCCCGTGCCCAGGTTTTCACCGAAAATAGCCGCATAAGATGCACTGTTGTTCACGCCGGCCACTGCCTGCATATTGGTGGTGACCGACTGGAAGTTTCTCAGGGATGAACCAGGAATGACGCCGATTCCCACTTTTCCTGTATTAAAATAAATATCCGATCCTGAGGCAAGCCAGGGATCAAAGGTAACCGGCAGGTTTTGGGGTGCCCAGGCTGTACCCGAGTAAGTCAATACCTGGCCTGAAGTGGCTCCCATGGAAGCCAGTTTGGGGGCAGTCACGGCATTATTGGCCAGCTTATTCGAACTCACAGCTGTGTCAATGATCTTGGCATTGTTGACAGCATTGTCGGCCAGATCTGTTGTAGCAATAGTTCCATCTTCTATCTTGGCAGAGGTGACACCATTATCAGCTATTTTAAGCGGGTTGCTGATAATACCGTTTCCGGCCAGGGAAACATCGGTAACTACCGTCTGCGTACCCCAGTTATCTCCCCCTGAACCGCTGGTTGGGAGCGTTACGGTACCCCCTCCTCTGGAAAGTGCAAGTTGGTTTCCGTTCAGACTCAAAGTCTGAATTTCATTAGAAGGATCATTGTCCGGAACAAACTCTACCGTTTTGGCATGCAGGGCATACGGGACACTCAGCAACTGGCTGGTACCCATGGTCTGAAAGGCTATTCCTCCGTTGGGATCCATCTCCACCTTGACAAAAAAAACATCAACGCCCCAGTTTATGGTCGAAAAATTCCCACTGGGAGAACTACCCTTTCCGATTTCCATTTCCACCAATCCATATGCGTTGGTGGTTTTTGAGTGCATTTCATTATACACAATGGCCCCGGTAACCGTTCCCTGGATGATACTTATTTTGAACGTTACTGTCTTGTTAACCAGCACATTACCGGAGAGATCACGGGCTACCGCCTGATACTTAAACGCTTGCGGAACCTGTGCTGAAACCATTGTAGCCAATAGCCCAATACAAAGGGAAAACAGCATTTTTTTCATGGTC
>DAIDJX010000303.1 GCA_027451165.1 Prolixibacteraceae bacterium
CCCCCGTTCCGCCCGGCCCCGCTTCCATGCGTCTTCTGGTACCTTGTCATCCCGACGACGACTTCGGGAGGAGGAGAGATCCCCTGTTCCAACCGGTCCCGCTTCCATCTGATTAATAGATGCATGACATCCCGAAGGATCCGCAAGCGGCGGTGATTGAGGGATCTCCCAATTTGACAGCGTAACCCTTCCTGAATTTCTTCAGATTTGCTTACTTTAGCGAGGCAAACAAACCAATAGAGCAAAAGACAAATGAGTGATTTCCGGACATTCACCGACTACGTTTCCCGCTACCTCCGTGGTGATGAGAAGGGAGAGGCTCAGGTATTCCTCGAACGCTTTTTCATGGCCCTGGGCTATCCTGACGGGTTCAGGGGCGCCGGGGCAAACTGTGAATTCCGCATCCACAATGAAACCACCCGTACCACCCGCTTTGCCGACCTGGTCTGGAAACCGGTAGTACTGATCGAAATGAAAAAGAAAGGGGAAGACCTTTCCATCCACCTCCAGCAGGCCTTTTCCTACTGGACCCAACTCGTTCCCGATCGTCCCCGCTATGTAATCCTGTGCAATTTCACCGATTTCTGGATCTACGACTTCAACACCGACATTTACCGGCCGATGGAAAAGGTGCCTCTCGCTGACCTCGAATCCAAAGCCGAAGCCTTTGCCTTTTTGCTGCCCCAGCCCCGGATTCCGCTGTTTGGCTATAACCGGGAAAACGTCACGGAAAAGGTGGCCTGGTATATTTCCTTTGCCTATAAATCCCTGCTGAACCGGAAAATGGGACAGGAAAAAGCCCTCCGATTCTGCCTCCGGATGGTTCTTGCCTTATTTGCGGAAGATACGGGACTGCTGCCCCGGCAACTGGTGTCCCGGATACTGGATGAACTGGCCGGCGAAACGGGCAGTTCTTCTGAACCGGTGGAGCGTTCCTGGGATTTGCTTGGCGGTCTCTTCCGGGAAATGAATACTCCGGGCATTACCGCTGGCGGCATGTACAAAGGGACGGAATATTTTAACGGGGGTCTTTTTGATTCGCCGGAGGCCATTGAACTTACCAAATTCGAGATCGAACAGTTCCAATCTGCCTCCCGCCTGAACTGGACCCGTGTCAACCCGGCCATTTTCGGCTCCATCTTCGAATCGGCGCTGGAATCCTCCGAGCGCCATAAACTGGGGGCTCATTATACCCATGAGACCGACATCAAGAAGATCGTTGACCCGGTGATCGTGCAGCCCTGGAACCGGAAGATCGACCGGGCGGAAACACTGGATGACTATTTCAGCCTGCTGACGGAACTGTCCGATTTTAAGGTACTTGACCCTGCCTGCGGAAGCGGGAATTTCCTCTTTATCGCCTTCCGGGAAATGAAGGCGCTCGAAAAAAGACTGCTCACGGAAATGCGGTCAAAATTCAACCATCCGGCCGATGCCCGGCAAATCGTTCCCTTTCTGGCCACTTATCCTTATGTCAGCACCCGCCAGTTCTTCGGGATCGACATCAAGCCGTTTGCGGTGGAACTGGCCAAAGTGACGCTGATGACCGCCAAGGAACTGACCTGGCTCGAAAGCAGGGAAGACCACGACAACAAGTTCAGCGCCCTCCCTTTGGACAACCTCGACCGGAATATCCTCTGTGCCGATGCCCTTCTCGACGACGAAGCGAACCCCCGGATCTGGCCCGAAACCAACGCCATCATCGGCAATCCCCCCTACCAGAGCAAAAACAAAATGCAGCAGGAATTCGGGGTGGAATACCTGAACAAACTGAGGAAGGCCTACCCGGACATACCCGGAAGGGCTGACTTTTGTGTCTACTGGTTCTTCAAAGCCCACCAGCACCTGAAGCCGGGCCGGTACGCCGGACTGGTGGGCACCAACACCATCCGGCAAAATTACAGCCGGGAAGGCAGCCTGGATTACATTGTCAAAAACGGCGGAACCATTTTCAATGCTGTTTCCTCCCAGGATTGGAGCGGCGAAGCGGCCGTTTTTGTCTCCATCGCCTGCTGGACAAAGGGAGAATATCCGTTCAGCAGGGAACTGTACCTTTATGACACCCAAAATAACCTGCAGCGGCTTGAATTGCCGGTCCTCAACAGCAGCCTCAGCCCCCGGACCGACGTATCTTCCGCAAAAGTGCTGAACTGCAACCGGTCTCCTAAAAAGGTCTTCCAGGGACAAACCCACGGCCATGAAGGGTTCCTGCTTCCGGTAAACGAGGCGCTGGCCCTGCTCCGGAAACACCCGGAATACGGCGAAGTGCTGAAACCCTTCCTGATCGGAGATGAGCTGGTTTCCAATTTCCGCTCGCAACCAGGGCGGTTTGTCATTGACTTTTCCAATTGCGAAATCATCCAGGCTTCCCGGTTTAAATTCCTTTTTGAAAAACTGGAAAAAGAAGTATTGCCGGATGTGAAGAAGAAAGCAAAGGATGAAGAAGCCGGAATAACCAAACCCAACGGCAGGGCGGCACAATTGAATATCTGGTGGAAAATGTGGCGGAGAAGGGAAGAAATGCTCAGCCAGGTCAGTATTCTAAGTCGGTATATCGCTTGTGCCAGGGTAACCAAACGTCCGATTTTTGAATTTGTTTCCGGAGAAATAAGACCCAATGATGCTTTAATGGTTTTTGCCTTTGATGACGACTACAGTTTCGGGATCATCAATTCATTATATCATTGGATTTGGTTCAAGGAAAAATGCTCTACTCTTGAATATAGATTTCGGTATACCACCGATAGTGTCTGGGACACCTTTCCCTGGCCTCAGCAGCCGACTGCCGTGCAGATCGAAGCGGTGGCAGGCGCGGCTAAGGCCTTCCGGGAGGAGCGGCGCCGGGTGATGGAGGCGCACCGGATGAGCCTGCGCGACCTTTACCGGATCATGGAGAAACCCGGGAAGAACGGGGTGCGCGACCTGCAGGAGGCGCTTGACCGTGCCGTGACGGCAGCTTATGGGTTCGATGCGGGCGGGGATCTCCTGGAGCAGTTGCTGGCGCTGAACCTGGAAACCGCTGCAAGGGAAGCAAGGGGAGAGCAGGTCCTGGCGCCCGGCTTGCCTTCCTGGTACCCGGATAAGGATAAACTGGTGTCGGGAGATGCGGTGCGGTTTGAGGGGTAATACATTTTGAGTGGTGTAGTGTTTTGTTCTGACCACTAAATCTCTTATGGGAATATTTTATTTCAATCGGTCTTTGAGGTACGGCGTAGCCGTAATATCTTTGTAGAAAACCGGAATAACCCGGAAACAGAAGCAGCGTAGCCGCGAAATATGTAAAGAAGCTGAAGATTTCGCCGCTACGCGGCTTTGTGTCTGTTATGGTGCATCTTTTTCTACAAAGATTTAGCCACGACGCGGCCATATTGTGTTTCTATAAGATGTCTGAAATATAAATTGAATATTTTCGTTCCTGAAAGTAATAGTTTCAAACGAATGATCAGCAAAAGAAAAATATTGTTGACCGCAATGGCGGTGTTGATGTTTCTGTTCTCCTGTGACAAGGATAAAAACAAAATTATCCCTTATGTTCCCGTTTCATTTATGATCGACCTGAACATCGTCAATGACCTGATGGTGCCGGGAAATTCCTTTTTTTTCCCGGGGATGGGCTATGCGGGTGTGATCGTGTATTGTGAGTTCCAGGGAAGCTATTATGCCTATGATGCTGCCTGCACCAATGAAATTTCGCCGGGCTGCGCCTTAAAAAATGAAGGAATTCTGGCCACCTGTCCCTGCTGCAAATCGCAATTTTTGCTGATCAGCGGGGCTTATCCGTCAAAAGGGCCAGCTGCTTTCCCACTGCAGTCGTATCACGTTTCCCTCCTGGGAAGCAAGCTGCACGTGTACAACTAAAATAATTTCGGATTTCGGATGTACGATTTCGGATTTACCCAATTTCGGATTTCGGATGTACGATTTCGGATTTACCCAATTTCGGATTT
>DAIDJX010000304.1 GCA_027451165.1 Prolixibacteraceae bacterium
TTTAAGAAATCCTTCCATGGCAAGGAGATCACGGTCGGTACCCCACATGACCTGTAACAGGTCGATCAGCAGGATGTTGAAGGTGGTGCCGTAATCCCAGTAACCCATCCCTTCGGGATAAGCACCGTTGTACTTATAGACCCCCATAGGGATTTTCACGGAAGTGACTGCCCGGTCGATCAGTGGCTGATAATAGGCAGGATTTTCATCGTACACTGCGGCCACACCGGCTGAAATACCTGCGTTGCATACCTGGTTCCAGTTGTTGTCGCTTTTCAGCCACGACTGGTTGGCATTGGCCCCGGTGGTCTGCTCTATACCTTTGGCTTTAATGGCATTGGCAATGGTGGTTCGTGATGCAGGAGACAAAGCCGGATAAATCCAGTCATATCCGACGGCCATGGCCAGGGTCATTTCGGCCACATCGAGGAAGTGGGAGGGATTCCAGTCAGAAAAAGCCGACATGGCCAGCATTTCCGTTTCTGCGCGCGCGGCATAGACGGCATCGCCCGTCATCCGGTACGCATAGCTCAGGAAAGATATCCTCCTAATGGCTTCCCTGGATACAGAGAGCAACCGCTTACCCGTAAGGATCCGTTGCTGTACAGGAAGGGTTATCATCTTGCCACATTCCGAGAGGATCAGTTGATGGACCTGGTTGAGTTGGGCATTTCCCTGTAGTTTTTCTTTCAGCAGGGCTTCATCCGAGGTCAGGAAGAACAGCCTGGGGTGACCGGTTAATGGATATACCGTCTGTCCATGAATTGCAGGAATCCCGGACAATAACAAACACGCCAGGCAAAAAAGAAAGGTTAATCTCTTTCCTCTGAAATAATGGCGGGACCAGTGTTGAAAAACCGACTGGTAAAGCTTGTCTTTTTTGAAATGCATAATAGTAGCAACTAAAGGATCGAGGAATTAGTTTGTTTTTCAAATTAGCCTGGTTCATATAAAGCCAGAAACAATAGAATGATACTCCAATCTGTCAATCATCTTTTATTTTCTTGCTGTGTTTTAGTCATTGAACCGGGATTCAATATCCATTTTTTGATGCAAAATTCTGATAATTTGCAATTCCTTATCATTCGGATTTATTTTATAAAAGATAAAATGAGATTTTACTCTGGAACGAAAATATCCCTTCCTTATGTGACTGTAATCTTTCCCGGATTTTGGGTTTACAGTTAAGTATTCGATTTCGTCAATCAGTAAGTTGAAATATCTGTCAGCTTGTTCAAGTGACCAGGTTTCCAAGGTGTAATGCCATATCTTTTCAAGGTCATTTAAAGCTTCTTTACTGATTTTATACTTCATTACTAACCGGAATGTTTTTGATGAAGACTATTTAAAAAAGACTCTGGGTTAAAATCAATGGCAAAACCAGATTTTTCACCTTTTTTAAGTTCGTTTATCAGTTCTGTTTTTTTAGTTTCTTCGTGTTCAAACATTCTTAAAGCAGCCCTGATGACCTCACTTGCAGAAGAGAATTTTCCTGATTTAACCTGTTGATTTATAAAACTATCAAAATAATCACCCAATAAAATAGATGTGTTTTTAGCCATAATTTAAAATTTTTCCAAAGATACCAATCTTTGGTATATGTTGTTGATTTCAACCGGCCATTATTTCCTTTTCTTCATAATTTTATCTGCCGCCATTTTGCCGGTCAGTATGGACATCGGCACCCCGGCGGGGCTGTACACCCACTGTCCCGCCTGATAAATGTTTGGGACCGGGGTATAGACCGACCGGTCTGAGTATTGAATTTTGTTGCTCACCGGCATCGATTTTTGAAATTCCCAACCGACAATGGCTCCTTCCGAACTTCCGGTTCTGTTTTCATAGCTCAGAGGGGTAAAAGAAAGGCGATCCATGATCTTCTCTTTCAGCATCGGGAAAACAGTTTGTGAAATGATACCGATCACCCGGGTTTCAGTCTCCCGGATAAAATCATCCAGCCATCCGGCTTTCTGAACTTTTTTAAACAGATCATATTCCGCAAGAAAACTGATGATTATTCCGGATTTTCCCGGAGGAGCCATGAAGGGATCTTTAAGTCCGGGAATGGAAATTTCATAGGTGTTTAACCGGATAAATCTGTCCAGCCACTCCAAAATTTGCTCTTTACCGGTTGTATCGAAGTTCCTGAGGAGGTCTTCAAGTTCTTTCCTGTGCGTTTCGCCTAATCCTTCTCTATTTGGGGTGTAGAAAAAATGCCCGTGGGCGATTTTTCCGAAACTTTCCAACGGCTCATCCACTTCAAGGAACAGTGTAAAAACGGAATCTCCGCCTCTGTTTGCCAGGTATTTGTTTTTTGACTCCTCTGCCTTTAACTTGATTTCCGGAGATAAACCGTCCGTATGCATCATTTTGTACAGGGTTTTTAAATCCCCTGCCCAGATCAGGTATTCATACCGGTAAGATAAGTTATTGTGGTCTACAACCGTATTCCGGTCAGCATATACCTCAGTTATTTTTGTTTCGGTTTTTATTTCACCCCCCCACTCCAGGATGTTGTTTTGGAGGGCTTCCGATAGTTTTCCGACCCCGCCTTTGGGGTAGAAATAATCGAGATAAAGGGAGAAATAGCTCAATGCAAAAAACGTGGGTGTTTTTTTGAAAAAATGCTGGGCGATCATATCCCGGAGCGAAGGATTTGAAATCAGCGTTTCCAGGTATTCTTCCACGGGCATGTTCATCCGGTTGATTTTTCCGACGGTAAAAATGAATTTGGGCAACCAGGGAAGAAGCTTGCGGAATAAAAACGCACGGTCATTTTTCAAATCTTTAAACACAGGATTTTCAATGCCATAGAGCACATCCATGTGTTTCATGATTTTCCGGACAACTGTAATGAGCACATTGATTTCCGCTTCGCTTTCCGGAAAGAAACTGATCAGCAGTTCCTGGTATTTCTCCAGATCTTCCAGTTTTTCAATGGATAGAATTTCATTTTCAATTCCCAGGGAAACCGGACTTTTAACGACTTCAAGCGAAATGCCCAATTCTTTTAACATCGGAAAAATGATTCCGGCATCTTCCAAAGCCCTCACTCCGGCATCAAACTGAAAACCATTATGGGAAAATGTATTGACCAGGCCACCGCACTCCCGGTTTTTTTCCACCAGAAGCACTTTTTGTCCTTCCCGTGACAGGGTAAGCCGGCTGGTACCGTATAAGACCGAACCCGGATATTTTTTCCAAGCAATGGTCATTTCCCATTCCATAAATATAACATTTCCAGCCATAACTGCACTGACAATTTTCATTTTCAAATCATTGGAACGGTGGGTCAGGCGTTCAGTCATAGCTCTAAATTCCTCTATCCCAATAATTTGTTGTATGGAATCCCTGAAAATAATATGATCGTCGTAATAGGGAAGAATGTGTGACCAGTCGGGTTTCCCTTCGGTATTGTAGGTTTGGCTCCACAGCTCCTGTACCAGTTCCAATGTAAGCATTACACAGATTTTATAAGTTATTTTCCTGCAATCTTTCTGATCATTCCACTGAAAATAAATATATGTAATGGCAGCAGGAGATACCAGTAAATCCTGCCCCAAAGTCCCAGCGGCCTGAAAGTGGCGGTTTGATACAATATGTTCTGCTGATCAATCCTGAATTCCAGCCAGGCTTCACCCGGCAGTTTCATTTCAGCATAAAGCAAAAGTCTTTTTTCATTTTTGTCGGCAATCAATACACGCCAGAAGTCGAGGGCATCGCCGGGTGATAATTCGGTTTGATTTTTCCTGCCCCTTCTTAATCCGACACCACCGGACAGTTTATCAAGAAAACCGCGTAAACGCCAGAGCCAGTCCAGGTGGTACCAACCGCTGCTGCCTCCTATTGACCAGATTCTGTTAAGGACACTTTCCGTATCGGTCACGCGAAGTTTGGTTTCACTGATGAAGCAGCCATTGACCGGCACTTCAGCATGTTG
>DAIDJX010000305.1 GCA_027451165.1 Prolixibacteraceae bacterium
CACCATAAGTAAAACTTCTGATCCATTCGCCCAGAAGAATAAACCTTCCATCAGCAGCAATTTTCATATCCACTGCTCTGTGCCGGTGTCCGAAAATATAAAAATCGGCATTTTCCTGTTGCATTATTGAAAGAACAAACTGGTACAAACCTTCCTTTTCTCCCTGAAATTCAGGACCGCAAATATTTTTGGAAAGCCTGCTGTGTTGAGACCAGTAATGGGCAATACCGAACGCCAGATCAGGATGCAGCCAGGAATACAGCCACTGGAGCACCCGGTTGGTAAAAATCTTCTTCAGCAAGAGGTACCCTTTGTCCTCCTTATCAAGTCCATCGCCGTGGGCCAGAAAAAACCTTTTCCCTGAAAATTCGCAAATATAGGGTTCCCGGTGAAGTATTACGCCGGTTTCAGAGGGCAGGTAATCTTTAACCCAGAGATCGTGATTGCCGGTAAAAAAATGGACTGGTATCCCCTGATCCACAAGTCCGGCAATTTTTCCCAATACCCTGACAAATCCCCTGGGCGCCACACTCCGGTACTCAAACCAAAAATCAAAAATGTCACCCAAAAGAAAAATCTCTTTCGCATCCTGGCCAATAAGATCCAGCCATTCCACAAAAAGCAGTTCCCGCTCTCTGTTGTCAGGTATGGCCGGTGCTCCCAGGTGGATGTCGGAAACAAAATATATTTTCTCTCTTTCTGTCAAACACGTTTTCATTGGCAGACGCCGCAAGCAGCGTCTTTAGTTATGAGACGCCGCACGCGACGTCTTTACATTATGGACGCCGCACGCGACGTCTTTACTTTAATGCAACAATTCAGATAAGGTACGGTTCAGATTCGGACCAACAAGGTTCCGGGCAATAACGACACCTTCCTTGTCCAGGAGGTAATTAAAGGGTACAGCCTGTACATTATAGAACATCACAGCCCGAATGCTTCCCTCCATATCCCCGACATTGGTCCAGGTCAACTGATCTTCCCTGATGGCATTTTGCCACAGAGCCTTGTCTTTGTCAACACTGACCTGATAAATTTCAAAACCTTTGTTCCTGAATTTTTTATAAAGCTCCGCCAGGACGGGATTCACGATGCGTGAATTCTGATCTGTGGCAGACCAGAAATGGAGCAGAACATATTTGCCACGGAAGGAGGACAGCGCAACTTCCCTGCCGTTTTGGTCTGGCAATACAATTTCAGGGCTGTTTTGTCCATTTTCCTGAATATACTGTTTCAGATTACCTGCCCTTTCACGGGCAATTAGCTGTATGGTGTTGGTATACAAAGCTTTTACATGTTCTGATTTCGGATAAAAAGAGTTAAGGGCAGAAGCTGCCACCCTTAGGGCCTGCAAATCCCTGACTACATAGTTTTCATCATCAAATTTCTGGTACAGGGCAAGCACACTGGCCATTGAAAAGGGATGCTCGGAAACAAAATCCGTTGAGTAACGTATCTGTTCCTGAACCAGTTGATCATAGGCTGCATTCCATTCCTTTTTCCTTGCTTCCAGATCAGGGCTTTCCCTGAAGATTTCCGTCAGAGATGAAATGGAGTCGAGTTTTTGCTTGGTCCGGTTCAAACGGCTGTTCAACTGCTGGACCAGCAATGATCCAGGAGAACCTTTTACCGTATACTCACGGCTGAAATTGATGGCATCAGCATTAATGGTCACCTTTTCAGCCGAGTCAAGCAGTAAGGTGATGAAGTTATTTTCAGAAAGCTTCAACAGATAAAAGGTGGGTATTTGGACATGCTGCCGGAAAACGAACTCCCCGGAAGCACTGATTTTAGCAGAATCCACCGGTCGGATGGAAGCCACCATCAACTCCTCCAGATAAATCTTCTGTCCCTGGGCATTGGTGATTTTCCCCCGGATTTCGGATTTTTCCGGCTGGTTACAACCTGCCAGAAATACCATGATGCTTATAAAAAGTATGCTCAGAAAACCCTTCATTTCAGCGTTTTTATACGATTGCCCAAAATTAATAAATTCACACAGCCAGAAAAGTTCGGGGACGAAGATAATTATTTTATACTTTTGGTTTAAGTTAAATTAACAGTGAGAGTTTACAGGCAACTTGACGACTTCAACGCAAACCGGCCGGTAGTGACCATAGGTACATTTGACGGCGTGCATACCGGCCACAAAAAAGTGATCAGCCGGCTTCGGGAGCTTTCCACAGAAACCGGTGGTGATTCCGTTCTTTTTACTTTCTACCCACACCCTCGTCAGGTGTTAACTCCGGAAGAACATAACCTGCGGTTAATTAATACGTTGGATGAAAAAATCGGGCTCATTCAGGAAACCGGAATTGACCACCTGATCATTTATCCCTTCTCCAGGGAATTTGCCGCGCTGACGTACGCCGATTTTGTGGAACAGATCCTCGTCGGTCAAATGAAGACCTCCTGCCTGGTGGTGGGTTATGACCATAAATTTGGACAGGGACGTAAAGGAAATTTCGAATATTTGCACCAATGCGCCTCTAAATTCAATTTCAGAATAGAAAAACTGGATGTCTTGCTGGTGGATGAGGTCAATGTAAGTTCCACCCGAATCAGGGAGGCACTCGAGGAAGGTAACATTGCCCTGGCCAATAAATACCTGGGATATCCCTATGCCTTGCATGGCAGAGTGGTGGAGGGAAAGAAACTGGGCAGGACCATCGGCTTTCCTACTGCCAACATTGAAGCTTCCGATGTGAACAAACTGATCCCCGGATACGGGGTTTATGCAGTCAAGGTTCAGGTGGCGGGGAAACAGTACAATGGCATGTTGAACATAGGAACCAGGCCTACTTTTAACAACAATGCCGATTTAAGAAGCATAGAAGTAAATATTTTTGACTTTAATGAAGACATCTATGCCCAGGAGATCAACCTTCAATTCATTGAAAAAATCAGGAATGAACAGAAATTTCCAGGGAAAGAAGAGCTGGTACGACAACTCCATTCCGATAAGAACTTAGCCCGGCAGAAATTGGGTTTGCTTTAAATTGCTTTCAGTCTTTTACCCTGAAGTCACAGGAAATGGGATAATGGTCGCTGTAGGGGATTTTGTGTATCTGAAAGTTATAGGAACGGAAATCCCTGCTGTATAAAATATAGTCTATCCGGAAGGAGGGAAGTTTTCCGGTATACGTTTGTCCTATACCTTTTCCTGAAGACACAAAGGCGTCTTTCAGCCAGCCGCGGGTTTTCTGGTAAGCATAAGAAGAGGGCGTATCGTTGAAATCACCGCACACGATAACCGGATAGGGTGATTCCTTTATTTTCCGGCGGATCAGTCTGGCCTGAACTGCGCGCATTTCCATGGCTTTCCTGTACTTTGCTGCCAGTTCCCTGATTTCACGGATATCTTTTTTTTCCGAAGGGATCGGCGACTCTATGATGTCGTAACGGTCAGGGTCGATTTTATACGATTGCAGATGGATATTGAAGATCCGGATGGTTTTCCCCTCGTAGATAATATCCGTGCAAATAGCAATGTTCCCGGAATTTTCAAACCTGATTTCTTCCATCTTGACTATCGGGAACCTGGTCATGGTCACCGACCCGAGGGTTTTCCCCGAGCGGGCATACTGATAATGCTTTATCCGGGCAAACTCCTTTTTGGTTTCTTCCAGGTTGAAAACCTGGTTGGTCCTGAGTTTGACTTCCTGTAAACAGATGATATCCGGTTCATCTTTTTTCAGAAAACTTTTGATCACATTGGCCAGTTCCCTGGAAGAATTCCGTCCGGAACCCATAAAGTTTTTCACATTATAGGAAACCACGCTGATTTCAGTGTTATCACTGTTCCTTCCCGACAGCTGGATAAAGCGATTCATAATTCCCCAGCCGAGAAAAACCAGGAACAAAGATATCAGGCTATACCTGGGGCAAACCAACAGCCAGAAGATAATCAGTATCAGGTGAAC
>DAIDJX010000306.1 GCA_027451165.1 Prolixibacteraceae bacterium
AATCTCGACGGAACACCATTTACCAACAATCCGTCTTACCCAACCATGCTTTTCAAGGATGAGGTGAAAAACAGGGATCTCCGGCTTAAACAGACCATCCGCCTGGGTGATTATAAGAGGATCATCGGAGGCACGCTTGTTCCGGCTCCTCCTGTATTTTCATACACTTTCACAGGTTATCAACCCATTAAGTGGACACTTGACGATATGTATTACGATTCGGAAAGGCTCAATATCAACTCAATAAGCATGTTTCGTTATGCTGAAGTGTTGCTGATTTATGCTGAAGCCAAGGCTGAACTGGGTACCCTGACAGATGACGACTGGGCCAATACTGTTGGTGTGCTCCGGGCAAGAGGTGGAATTACAGGAGGTCTGACTGCAAAACCAACTGTAGTAGATCCTTATCTCAAGGCAAAGTATTTTCCAGATATTTCCGACCCGGTCATTCTGGAGATCAGAAGAGAAAGAGGAATTGAACTCTGTCTTGAAGGCTTACGATTTGCTGATATTCTCCGGTGGAAAAGAGGCGAGCTGATGCATATGGAATGGAATGGATTCTATGTTCCGGAACTGGTTACTCCTTTGGACCTTAATGAAGACGGAATCATGGATGTGGCTTTTTATCAGGGCAACAAACCGTCTCCGGGAGTATCCGGTGTAACCTATGTTAATGTTTCTGCCACAGTCAGCGGCAAAGCCAATTCCCAACTGCTGAAAAACGGTACAACAGGGGAGCTGACCTGGATGAACAATATAACCAGACAATGGGAAGATAAAATGTATTACTATCCCATACCTGCCACCGACCTGATCACCAATCCAAATCTTGGCCAAAACCCGGGTTGGTAGAATGGTTTTTTCAATGGCTGTCCTGAAATCAAATACTTTTGCTGATTGCAAACTGATTTCCGGACAGCCTTTCCATCATTTTAAAACTTTTGAATAGCCAAAATGTCAAAAAGAATTGTGTTGAAATTTATACCGGGATTCCTGTTCGTTTTTCTTCTGCTTATTTCCTGTAAAGTACAACAAATCAGTGAAGATTCAACTGCTAAAACGGTCAGGATTTTAAGTTATAACGTACGAAACTGCCGTGGAATGGATGATGTGACCGATTATCAACGTGTTGCGAAGGTTATTAGCCATTATACCCCGGATGTGGCAGCCATCCAGGAACTGGACAGTGCTACCCAAAGGAGCAAAGGAGTGGTTGTTTTGGATACCCTCGCATCTCTGACAGGCATGTATGCTTCCTACAGTGCGTCAATTCAGTATCAGGGAGGGAAATATGGCGTGGGGATCCTCTCAAAGGAAAAGCCTGTCAGCCGGAAGGTGATCACATTACCCGGCAGCGAGGAGAAACGCAGTATGCTGATCGTGGAATTTGAAGATTATTTTTTCTGTTGCACCCATTTGTCGCTGACACAGGCCGACAGAATTGCATCGGCTGATATTATAAATCAAACGGTCAAAAATTTTTCTAAACCTGTTTTTATTGCAGGGGATCTAAATGCTGTATCTACTTCTGTGGAAATTTCCAAACTGGTTGCTGACTGGATTATGCTGAATAATCCTGCAGTTCCGACCATTCCGTCCAATAATCCGGAAAAATGCATCGATTACATTTTGGGTGCAAGAAACAATGATTTTTCGTTTGAAGTAAAGCTAACCAGCGTGGGAAATGAACCAGTAGCTTCCGATCACCTGCCTGTATTTGCGGTAGTTAATTACAAGCAGGAATAATTGCACTCAGTGATTCTTTAAGGTTAAGTCGTACCTACCCCCTCTCTTGGGATAGGTATGTTTTATTTTGAACAGCGGGATCAAATCCGGCGGAAAAATACTTTTTTAAAAAATTTCAGTTGTTTTTATTCTAAAAAGTATAATTTTAGCCACAATCAGTTTGCTAATTAAATTGAAAATCCTATGAAAAAAAACTATTTGAGCGACTGTCCATTACCGGCGGTCAGTAAAGAAAGAAACCGGTTTATCCGGCTGTACAAGTTAATACCACTGTTTATTCTGGCATTTTTCCTGACTTTGGGAAGTTTTGCCCAGCAAACGGTGAGAGTATCCGGAAAAGTTTCCGGAACCGACGGGTCTTCCCTTCCCGGGGTATCTATTATTGTAAAAGGGACTACTGTCGGTACCGTTACCGATACCGACGGACAGTTTTCCCTGCAAATTCCGCAGAATGCCCAGACGCTGGTTTTTTCCTTTGTGGGTATGAAGCCGATGGAGGTTCCTGTTGCAGGTAAACTGGTTTTTAACGTAACCCTGGAAGAGGAAGCCATTGGCGTAGATGAAGTGGTGGTGGTTGGTTATGGAACGCAGAAAAAGGCCAACCTGACGGGCGCTGTTGACCAGGTCACCAGCGAGGTTTTTGAAAACAGGCCGATTGCCAATGCAACACAAGGGTTGAAAGGCGCAATTCCTAACCTGAACATTAAGATCCTGGATGGGAAACCTACAGCTTCTCCAAGTTACAATGTCAGGGGAACCACCTCTATCGGACAGGGTGGTAGCGCATTGATCCTGATCGACGGGGTGGAAGGTGACCCCAGCTTGCTCAACCCGGCTGATATTGCCAGCGTTTCTGTGCTGAAAGATGCTGCTTCATCCGCAATTTACGGTGCCAGGGGAGCTTTTGGGGTGGTTTTGATCACTACTAAAAATCCTTCCGGTGGAAAAACCAATGTGACTTTTTCTTCCAATTATTCCATGAAGAAACCCATTGCTATTCCTGATTTTGTGACCGACGGCTATACCTGGATGACCATGTTTGTTGCGGCATTCCTGAATGGAGACGGTTCATTCCCCCAGAACGCCAATAAAACGCAGAAAGTTTCCCAGGCATACCTGGATGCTTTCAAAGCAAAAGTGGAATCCGGACAACCTTATGAAGAAGTCGAAATTAACCCGGCCAATGGTGAGTATGTTTATTACGGTAGTACCGACTGGTATGGCCTTTTGTATAAAAAATCTATGGGGGCCATGGAAAATAACCTGACCGTTTCAGGTAGCGGAGATAAGATTTCTTACATGATTTCCGGAAGGACGATGAGCCAGAACGGATTATTCCGGTACAACACGGATGATTATGATATGAAAAACATCAGGGCCAAAGGTACCCTGAAAGTTTTCCCCTGGCTGGAAATCTCCAATAATTCAGATTATTCGGAAATGTTCTACCATAACCCCATGAACGTTGGCGAAGGTAGCGGTATCTGGAGGAACATTGCAGACGAAGGGCACCCCAGTGTACCCATGTTCAACCCCGATGGCAGCTTAACCATGTCGGCGGTCTATACCGTGGGTGATTTCTGGTATGGCAAAAATGGAATTGACACCAAACGTCGCCTGCTCAAAAATACCACGGGCATGGTCGCTTCTTTCTTTAATAATAGTTTGAGGGTGAAGGGTGACTTTACCTTCCAGAATACCGATTTAGGAAGAACACAGAAAAGGGTGCAGGTGCCCTATAGCACAAAACCTGGCTCAGTGGCTTATGTGGGTACTACTACCAATGACCTGACTTTTGAAAACAGGTCTACGAATTACCTGGCAGCCAACTTGTACACCGAATACGAGAAGACATTTTCAGACAAGCACTACCTGAAATTTATGATCGGGTACAACTATGAGGAGTCTACCTATAAACGGTTGTCCATTCAAAGAAATGGTATCATCTACCCGGATGCCAATGATATCAACCTGACCTTGGGTCAGTCGATTACTACCGGTGGTGGTTATGAAAAATGGGTTATTCTGGGTGGCTATTCCCGTTTGAATTATTCTTTTATGGACAGGTACCTGATTGAAGTAAATGCCCGTTACGACGGTTCATCAAAATTCCCTGAAGACCAGCGGTTTGCTTTATTCCCCTCTATC
>DAIDJX010000307.1 GCA_027451165.1 Prolixibacteraceae bacterium
CACCTATATGGGCACCCTTCTTCCGGGACTGAAAAATGCCACTTATTCAACGTCCGGAGAGTTGAGTCCTCTGCTTAACGATCCGGAAATGCGCACCATCGGCATCGGCACCCGTATTTTTCTGGGAGGAACCGAGGGTTTTGTGGTCTGGCCGGGGACTCAGTTCAACACCTCCAAACCGGTTAACCCATTCGGTATTCCGGTCAGCAACGCCCGCACCATAGCAGTAATCGGCAATCTGAAAGAGATGTCTCCGGAATTTATCCAGGCAGCCTATTTTGATAAATACGGCACCAGCCTCTTTGTCGGACTGGGTATTCCCATTCCTGTTCTGGATGAAGAGATAGCCCGTTTTGTTTCAATAAGAAATGAGCAGATTGAAACTTCTGTATTGGATTACGGCTCTCCGGGAACACCAAAGCTGGGGCAGGTTACATATGCTGAACTACGTTCCGGTTTTATCAGAATCGGGAATCAGAAAATCCGCACTGCCCCGGTGGCCAGTTTGACCAAAGCCCGGAAAATCGCCGGTCTGCTGAAAAAAGCACTGGAGGAAGGAAAGTTCGAAATTACCCGCCCGGTGCAGATGTTCCCGCAAAAAACCTCGTTGAAAAGCCTGAAAGAAACTGGTAAAACTGAGCAGCCATGATTAAAAAGCGTTTTATCCTGAACTTCCCGCCCGACAGTGGCGACAAGCCCTTAAGTTATCACCTGGTCAGGGACTATGACATCAGGATCAACATCCTGAAAGCTGAAGTTTTTCCGGGAAAAAGGGGAAGCCTGTTGCTTGAACTGCAGGGTACCCCGGCCAATATCGAAGCAGGGGTTACCTATCTGACCAGTCACAACGTGGAAGTGGAACCCCTTGAAAAAAGAATCCGCTTTCAGGAAGAAAAATGCATCGATTGCGGCAATTGTGTGGCGGTTTGCTTTGCAGGCGCCCTGACCATGACCGCGCCAGACTGGAAACTCAACTTCGACAAAAGTAAATGTGTGGTCTGTGAGTTGTGTGTCCCTGCTTGTCCGTTGCATTTGTTTGACATCAAATTTCAGTAAAATCGACTGTCTGACCATAGAAAATCTTCGATAGAGACTATTCTGATACAAAAAGTTACGGCATTCCTCAGGCTATTCAGAAATAATGTTATTTTTGTTCAGGTGAGGAGGTAAAATGGCTGATTTCCGGATAGTCCTGCATAGTTTAATATTATCACTGCTGATCCTGCAGACCAACGCCCAGGGAAGTCTTGCGGAGCTGCGCCGTCAATTTGATCAGAGCAGGGGAAAAGAACGGATTGAAACCGGATTACAAATTGCCGATTCTCTGGCAGAAAACCCGGAAGAACAACTCATCTTTGCGAAGAAACTTCTGGTAGAAGCACAAAAAAGTGTACCCGGGACGATGTTGCTGGCCAAAGTATTCAAACAGGTTTCCGACGCTTATTATTATGCTGACAGCTTACGGCTATCCAGCGACTACCTGTTGAATGCGATCCGGATCGCCAGGGATATTCTTCCATTGGATACTTTATTTCTGGGTACTGCCTATAATGATCTGGGGATGAATCTCCAGGATCTGGGGCGCAGAACAGAAGCAAGAGATTTTCTGAACAAAGCCATCAGCATATTGGCCAGCTTCAATGACCACCAAAGCCTGGCTGATTCAAAAAGCAACCTGGCTTCGCTCAGTTACGCGGAAGGAAAGTTTGAAGAAGCGATTACGCTGTTCAAGGAAGCTTATGCCATAGACCTGCTTACAGGGAACAGGAACAGGCAATCCTCTTCGTTGAATAACCTGGGAAGGATTTATGTAGATTGGGGGAAATTTGATACTGGCCTGGAATACTATTTTAAATCGCTTTCCCTGATCGATACCCTTCATGATCTCAAAACACTGGCTATCAGGTACAATAACATTGGAATGGCGTATCAGCTGATGAACCGCCACAGGGAAGCCATACAATGGATAGATAAGGCAAGGGTAATCAATGAAAAAGAAGGCATGTTCCTGCAACTGGGCACCCGGTATTTTAACCTGGCCAATTCCTGGGCAGCCCTGAAACAATATGAAATGGCCAGGTCCTGTTTTGAAAAATCGCTTGCCTGGTGCCTGGAATCCGAGCAATTCCATTTGCTGACCAAGGTATATGCCGGAACCGGTCAGCTTTTTCTTTTGCAGGGAGATCATGCACAGGCATTGAACAATTTCAGAAAATCGCTCGAATACGCGGAAAAGGGAGGATCACTTACCGAAAAATCCAACAGTTATCATAATCTCTACCAGTATTACAAAAACGCCGGTCAACCGGAGCTTGCCCTGCAATACCACGAATTCTGGACAGCCGCTAAAGATTCTGCTTTCAACCTGGATGTTTCCAGACAAGTGGAAGAATTGGAAATGAATTACCAAACTGCTCAGAAAGAAGCCGAAATCAGCAGGCTGGAGGCTGAAATTGAGATGCGTTCCAAAGAAATCTCTTTCAGGAAAAGGGAACGAAACTGGGCCATCGGAGGATTTGGTGTTGTGTTGCTCTTCCTGGGTGGATTGAGTTATTTGTTTGCCACAGTAAAAAGGCAAAAAGCCATTTTAGCCGTTCAGAACAAGGAACTGGAACGCCTGAACAGCACCCAGAACAGGCTGTTCGGGATCATTTCCCATGACCTGAGGAATGCCACAGCGGCTTACCAGAGCAGTGCCAAAATGATATCTCATTATCTGGCTAAAGGGGAGCCTGAAAAACTATCCCCCCTGGTTCCTGAAATCAGCAAGAACGCCAAGGTACTATCAGAAATGCTGGAGAACCTGCTCCAATGGTCTGTCTGGCAAATGAAAGGCATTGAACCGGAAAAGGAACTGGTTCCGGTTCAGCGGGAAGCCGCCAGAGTATTTGAATTACTGAAAGAATATGCTTCAGGTAAAAATAATGTGATTGACATCCTGACAGACGGAGAGACCGTATGGTGCGATCCGGAAAGCCTGAGCCTCATCCTCCGCAACCTGGTGAGCAATGCCCTGAAATTTACCGCCTCAGGCAGGGTGACCATCCGGTCTTATTCAGAAAACGGATATACCATCATTGAAGTGACCGATACAGGCTGCGGTATGGATGAATTCACCAGGGAACAATTGTTTAAATCCGGATTTAAAGAAGGAAGACGGGGTACTTCAGGAGAAAAAGGGGCAGGTCTCGGCATGATGCTGGTGGCGGAACATGTGGAGCGGAACAATGGCACCATACAGGTGACCAGCCGTCCTGGCGAAGGATCCACTTTTACCGTTAAACTTCCAAAGAGCAGCACATGAAAACCAGGGTATTTATTGTAGAAGATGAGTTGATCCATGCCGAAGCGCTCAAAATCGCCTTAGAAGAAGCCGGACTGGAGCTGGCGGGTGAATGCAACAATGCTGATTCGGCATTTGATAAAATAGCCCGGGTAAAACCAGATATACTGCTGGTGGATATAGCCCTTCCCGGACTGAATAACGGAATTACTTTAGCCTCAAGGGTTCACAGTGAATTAAACATTCCACACGTTTTCACCACCTCATTTACCGATGATGCGGTCATACGGCAGGCAGTCAGTACAAATCCGTCAGGATATCTCCGTAAACCAGTGGATGCCGTTAACCTGAAAGCTGCGGTACAGATTGCTTTGGGCATCAATAAAACAGAAATGCCTGAAATACAAAGAGAAAATTATCTATTCACCCGGATCGGGGATAGGTTGGTGAAGGTCACCACCAACGATCTTTTGATGATCAGGGCCGACGGTGACAATTACATCTCCCTGGTTTATGAAAAGAAAGAAATCTCCTGTCGTTTAACCCTGCGGGAAATCAGCC
>DAIDJX010000308.1 GCA_027451165.1 Prolixibacteraceae bacterium
GTTAATTAACGACCTGCTGGACAAAAAACTTTTGCTGATTTCGGCGCCAGCCGGTTATGGCAAGACTGGTATGCTGGTTGATTTTTGCAGCCAAACTGATTTACCTGTAAGCGCTCTTGATGGCTCCGCTGGCGCCCAGTCCGCGGCCGGCAATGAAGTTGGCTGCCAGCAGGACAAGTCCAAGCATGACTCCCCCAAAATAGGGATTCCAGTATTTTCTGCTACGTTCTTTTTCCATATATAGATTTTTAAATATCATTTACAACTTCCACTGCGATACCTGCCCGGCGTAAGCGATGATAAACCGAAGCATGATGCCGCCGAACAGCACCAGAACCGGTGCTACCATCCAGGGTATTTTTTTGTTTCTCATTTCCATCAGCTCAAAAAGAGCAGGTAAAATCAGCCCCATGATAACCACAAATATCCAGAAGGGCGCTGTGTATTCCCCGCCAAGAAAGAGCTGGGCAGCATCAATCTGGGTCTGTGTACTGGCCAGAAAACCCATAAACATATGGACGATGAGTACCAGCTCAATGGCGATCAGTAAAAGATCGACTTTGGCAAAATAGTGCCGTTCTTCCTTCGACCGTGACATCAGCACGATCACCGCAGCGCCTCCTGACATCCCGGACACCAGGAATAATGGTCCCAGAATAGAGGTGTTCCAAAGCGGACGACCATTGAAGGCAGAAAAGAGAATTCCTGTGTAAACACCAAGTACCACCGCCAGCACTACCATGGCCCAGGCCATCCAGGTCTTGTATTGACTCAGCCATTGTTCCGCCCTTTTCAATAGGTCGAATTTCCAGTCCCAGTTTGGAAATACCTCTTTGATGTGGAGTGCTGCCCATATAAAAGAAAGCGGAGTAACCGCCATAAGCACCCAGGCACCCCAACTCATCGGTGCACCCAGTTTGATGGTGGTATAGAGCCGCCAGAAATACAGCTTGTGTTTCAGATCGAGAAACAGGAAAAAGAGCCCCAGCACCAGCAACAAAGGGACAATCAGCGGTGCAATTTTTACAGAGGTAGGATGCATGGCTTCTTTCTTCCGGAGCCAGGTTAACCCGGCAAAAAACAATATGCCGGCTGCCAATCCTCCCAGAAACAGATAAGAAGGAATGTGCCATTCCCAAACTTCCAGCACCGGGTCGATCAGGTGGTTTGCCCGGCCGCTTGATATAATGTCTTCTGTCATATAATATAAGTAATCGGTACTTTTCCTTATTCCATTAAAATAAAAAATAAACTCTTGGCGTTGTTCCTGCTTCCGGGATCAGCGTTTTGTGCTGCCTGCTGTTCAACAGTTTGGATATTTCGGAGTCGGGATTATCCAGGTCACCGAAATACATGCATTTTGTCGGACAAACAGCCACACAAGCCGGCTTATTTCCGTTTTTCACCCGGTGGTCACAGAAAGTACATTTATCAACATACCCTTCAGGATGGATGTACCTGGCATTGTAGGGACAGGAAACGATGCAGGCGCTGCAGCCAATGCACTTGTTTTTGGTCACTTTAACGATTCCACCTTCCTCATAATGGCTCGCTCCTGTCGGACAGCTTCTTACACAGGGAGAGTTATCACAATGGTTACAACGCTCGGAACGGATTTCCAGGTGCAGGTCTGGATACACCCCCGTCATTATTTCCCGTATCCAGTCTCTGGAATAACCTATCGGAACATTATTTTCCGTCTGGCAGGCAACCACACAGTCGGAACAACCCACACATTTAAGCGTATCAATGGCCATCGCATACCTCATAGCGCACTCTCCTCACTTTTTGATGTTAAGAACCTGACAAAATTCCCCCGCATACCGGTACCTCCCATGATAGGATCCATCATTACATTGGTGATCAGTTCATTATCGCTGACACCCCGGCCATGTGCCCGGCTCAGCTTGCTGCTTTTGTTACCGAAGCCATGCACCATATAGACCGAATCCCAGCGAATCCTTTCGGTAACCCTTACTTTTATGGACGAAGAAGAGACGACACCATCCTGATTCTCCAGCCACACTTCCTGTCCATTGGTTAGCCCGTTGATTTTTGCAGTCTTGGGATGGACCCAAAGGTTATTTTCTTCCATCAGATCATGCAGGTTTGGATTGTTCACCGTCCGGGTGAAAGTATGCATCGGTGCCCTGCCATAATTGAGCCGGTAAAAACCTTCCGGTGGCTCCGGATGAGGGGTATAGACCGGGAGCGGGTCAAATCCTGCCTCCGCAAAAGTGGAAGAATAAAGCTCAATCTTTCCTGAAGGAGTATCAAAAACAATATCCTCACCTTCAGCAAAATATAGATTTTCTGTTTTCTCCAGGTTTTTTACCCCCAATTGCTGCATCTCTTTCAGAGAGGTACCCATTTGTTGCAGTTCATGGTCGAGTTCCTCTTCCAGGGTCTCATAAGGGAAGTACTGAACCAGTCCCATTTTTTTAGACAGTTCCCGGGCCATCCAAAAAGCAGGTTTTGTATCATATTTCGGGTTCGTGGCCGGCATGCGTAAAGCGATGGCAGGTTCCCGATGATGGGTATCCCGAAGTGAATCATACCTTTCCAGGTAAGTACATTCCGGAAGGACAACATCTGCCCATCCGGTTATTTCCATAGGCATGGTATCGACCACCACCAGCAAATCCAGGTTTTCGATGGCTTTCATGGTATTTTTTCGATCCGGAAGGGTTTCCATCAGGTTGGTACCGTTCACGATCCAGCCCTTAATGGAACAATCCAGATCGGGTGTTGGGATGGTGGCATCACACAATCCGTTGTCCAGAGCCAGGTCAGCCAGCGCATATTTCCCCCTGAGAGCCATTCTCCAATTTTTCGTGGGAACAGGAAACGGAGGCAATTCAATATCCGGGACCACAGGCGCTTCCGGCATATAGTATCCGCCTCTTCTGCCCCAGGAACCCAGAATGGCATTCAGGATGGCCACAGCCCTCAAGCGCTGGGTATCATCACCATACCAGGTCACATGTCTTCCGGGGTGAATGATCACTGCCGGAGCTGCAGCAGCCATTTCCCTGGCTGTTTTTCTGATTAACTCAGGTTCGAGGGTGGTTATGCCGTAAGCCCATTCAGGAGTGAAAGGCGCCACATGTGCCTTCAACTGCTCAAAACCAAAAGTATTTTTTTCGACGTATGGTTTATCATACAACTCTTCGGAAATGATCACATTCATCCATGACAGCAGCAAGGCCAAATCAGTAGCCGGTTTGATGGGCAACCAGTATTTTGATTTGCTGGCCGCAGTGGAAAAGCGCGGGTCAACAGTGATGATAGTGGCTTTTTTATCGATGGAATCCGACATTTCCTGCACCTGGTTGTTGTGCATATTTTCTCCGATGTGTGAACCTATCAGCACCAGACAACGGGTATCCCGTATATCTGTGTTTTCCGGTGAATCGAGTCCCCTGCCGAAAGTCGCGTAAAAAGCCACTTCCCGCGGGCCTCTGCACTGGGCATAGGAAGGAGCAGCCACGTTCACCGAACCATAAGCCTTCAATAACCTGGTAAAATACTTACCTCCGGAACCATGGGTGAAAAGGGCTGTACACTCCGGTCCATGTTCTGCTTTTATTTTTGCCATTTTGTCGGCAATATATTGAAGAGCTTCATCCCAGGAGGCCTCCCTGAAGGTTTGTTTTCCCCTCGCTTCCGTTCTGATCAACGGAGTCTTCAGCCGGTCAGTATCGTGGTACTGCCCGACCCCACCAGTTCCGCGCGGACAAAACCGCCCGTTGCAATTGAGGTCCTTCTCGTTTCCGGTGATTTTCCAAATCTCCCCCTTATCATCCTTATGAACCCAACCTGCACATTTCCAGAAGCAT
>DAIDJX010000309.1 GCA_027451165.1 Prolixibacteraceae bacterium
CAGGCGCTGGCCGTATGCCGAGCGTGCCCCGGAGGCACAATAAAGAACAATCTCACGGGAAAAGTTACCCAGTTCATGCATGCGGGCACCCAGTTCGTCAAGGGGAATGTTCACCGCTCCGGGATAAGCGCCCGACCTGAACTCCTGAGGGGTTCTGACATCCACGACCAAAGGGCCCTGAGCAGCTGCCGGAGAAGCAGAGGTATTTCTTCCGGCCATCATTGCCGACAGCCCTCCTCCATTCCTTACATTTTGGTACCCCATGTGCATCAGCATCTGCTGGGCATAGGCAGAGCGGGCTCCGGTGGCACAATACACCACCAGCGGACGGGTGCGGTCGTTCCCCAGTTCTTCCAGCCGGTACATCAACTCATCCATCGGAATGTTTACAGCCCCCGGATAGGCTCCTGTTTCAAACTCCTCCGGTGTCCGGACATCAATGACCAGAGGGGCATTCGCATCTGTTTGCCGCTCAGGTTTCTTTTCTTCTGAAGCAGTAACCTGCTTTTCCACTTTTTTGATTTCCACCGGCAGAAGATCCACCTTCAGAAAATTAAAACCGGTTGTCCGGGCTTTACGCTGAAGGGATATGAAACCTCCTGAAAGGTTGGTGACCCCGGAAAAACCGGCTCCCAGAAGTAAGCGTGTGGCCATATGGCCTTTTTTACCGGTCTCATCGTAAACGATTACCGGACGGTTCCGGGAAATAGAATGTATGTGTTGTTTCAGCAATTCGAGGGGAATGTGCAGGGCACCTGACACATGACTTTTTTCAAAGGCGAAGATATCCCGGACATCCAGAAAAACCGGATCCTTGCCTTTGATGTAGGCATCCAGTTCATCAACAGTAACTGAAGGACTGAATCCCGACATTCTGTTCTCAGCAGTATAGGCAGCCATGTTGATCGCATCGTTTGCTGTTCCGATCGGTGGCGAATAAGCAAGATCCAAATCTGCAAGATCATGGATGGTCAACCCGGAAGCGGCAGCTGTGGCAATTACATCCAGCCGCTTGTCGGCTCCCTTGTACCCTGCAGTTTGTCCCCCCAGGACAACGCCGGTGTTGCGGTCATAGACCAGCAGGGCAGTAACCGTTTCTGCCCCGGGATAATAAGCGGTATGGTGCTCTTTGTGAACGACCACTGCGTCTGCATCCAATCCGGCTTGCCGGGCCTGTTTGAGGGAGAGTCCGGTTATTCCGGCTACCGCATCGAAAACACGGACAACGGAGGTTCCCACAGATCCTTTGTAGGAATGGCTTCCCCCCAGGGCATTTTCCGCCGCAATCCGTCCCTGCCGGTTGGCCGGACCGGCCAGCGGAATGCGCACTTTTCTTCCGCTCACCCGGTGCTCAATTTCCACCATATCGCCGGCGGCATAAATGTCGGGATCCGAGGTCTGCAATAATGCATTCACCAGCAATCCACCGCTCTCCCCCAATTCCAGACCCGCTTCCCGTGCAAGTTCCAGGGTTGGACGCACACCAACCGACAACAGTACCATATCTGCGTCAAGAACTTTTCCGTTATCCAGTTTCACCGATCGGGGTAAAACAGCAGTAACACTGGTTCCCGTATAAATTCCCACCTCATAGGATTGCAATTCTTCCTCGATAAAACCGGCAATTTCCGCTTCCATACCTGACATCACATGCGGCATAGCTTCCACGACGCTTACTTTTATTCCCCTCTTGACCAGGGCTTCAGTCATTTCCAGGCCGATAAAACCGCCTCCCACCACAACGGCAGAACGGGGTTTTCTCTCCTGAAGAAAATGAGTGATTTTATCCATGTCCTCCAAAGTCCAGAGGGTAAAAACGTGGCTGAGATCAGCCCCGGGGAGGGATGGAGTAACGGGACGGCCTCCCTGGGCCAGGATCAGTTTGTCGTATTCAAAATGTTGCTGTTCCCCGCTTCTGGTATCTGTTGTGGTGACGGCATGAGCGTTTCTGTCGATCGAGGTAACCAGGGTATGTGTGTGGACCTCCACATCGTATTGCTCCCTGAAACTTTCCGGGCTTTGCAGGATCAGTTTGGAACGGCTGGTAATATCCCCGCCGATGTAATAGGGCAGGCCGCAGTTGGCAAATGAAATATCCGGACCAGCTTCCAGCATGATAATTTCCGCCTCCGGCGATATTCTGCGTGCCCTGGCCGCAGCAGTGGCGCCTGCTGCAACACCACCGACTATGACTATTCTTTCCGTGTTCATCGTTTACTTTATGAAATGCGGCGCAAAAGTATAGCGATCCATGCGGTATGCAAAGAGAATATTAAAGGCGTGCAACAGGTTGAAGACTGTTTTACGACAGGATTTTATATGATCTGAACAGGGAGTTCCCGTTTTACTTCAGAAAATCGACCACCAGCGGATCATTCTTTTGGGTCAGCTCAACCTCCCTGGTGACACCATTTACAGTCACCCGGTATTGTCCGAAAAATGCAGTTGCAGAGTAGTTCCCCTTTTTGTTTGCTGTTCCTGATTCACGGGTCCACCATTCTTTGAAAACCAGGTCACGGTATGCCTGACCGGTTTCGGTGATGGACCAGTCACGATGGTAGAGGGAAGAAGAGGGTATCCAGTTGGCACCTGCCCAGAAACCCCACATCAGTATCCCATCCACAGCAGGATGGGCAAAGCAAATCCTGTAATAATCGGTCAGTTCCCTGGCATTGACCTTTTCCTGCTCCGGGGTCATAACCAGGTCCCTGTCTGTGTAGAAAGAGGAGCGCTGACCCGGCATGTTAAACTCGGTCACCCGGATGGGTAAATGGAAAATGGCCAGGGAGTCCAGGGCATTCCGGAGCGCCTGGCGGTCAAAGGTTTCCGCATGCAGGTGTCCCTGGACGCCGATGCCGGCAACGGGAACCCCCTGCTTCAGGAATTTCCGGATCTGTGCCATATATTCCGGCAGTTTGTTGCCGGTAAGGATATCGTAATCGTTCAGGTAGAGTTTTGCCCCGGGATCACCGGTATGTGCCCACTGCGCCATTTGTTTTGTGATGTCAGGACCCAGCCTCTCCTCGTAATAATTGCCATGGATCATTTCATTGTTAAGGTCATATTCGGCAAACCTTCCTTTGTACCGGGCCGTCACCGTCTCCGCCCGGTTCCGGATGGTTTCCCGGAGTTCCTCATCATTCAATGATTTGACCCAGGGCTGAATAAACTTTGAAATACCCCAGAAGAGGTTGTGCGCCCGGAGCGGAATACGGTTGTCTTCCGTCCACTTCAGGATGGTGTCCACTTCAGCATAGCTGACTTCCCCCTTTCGCGGCTCCATACTGGGCCATTTTACTGCATTTTCGGTCACGGCGGAATTGAAATTCTCCAGAAATTTCTCCTTGAAAATTTTCCTGGTTTCTGCCGGCATCCCGGGACTGGCAAAGCTGCTGGTGATGGCGCACCCAAACCAGAATTCGTGCCTGATTTGCTCCACTTTTATCTGAGCTCCGCGACTGGCTTTTATTTCGATGGTCCCTTTCCGGTATTTGGCAATTGAATCTTCAATCCCCGGAAACTGTCCGTAAGAAGCGCCCGCCAGAAAAAGAACCAATACCGGAACAAGCGGAACCCGGATCAGCCTATTCAATCCGGGAAAAACAGTAATATTCATTCTGCTACATTTTAAGTTTTATAACCTGTTTTCAAAAAATCTGGAAATAAATATCACTTTGTGTGTTCTTCGTGCCCTGGTGTCTTCGTGGCAACCGATAAAATCTGCCACTAAGGCTCAAAGACACAAAGAAAACACAAAGGGAAGCGGTTTACTTCAGAATGATTTCTTTCTTCAGCCGGATATCGCC
>DAIDJX010000310.1 GCA_027451165.1 Prolixibacteraceae bacterium
AAACTTCTGACACTCTCAAAAGTGCCCAGGATATTCCGGGCAATGGGATGACCGTCGAAGACCAGTTCGTCGAAGTCATCAAAAATCAATTCCGACGGGGAATCTTTGTAAGAATTGATTTCTTCCGCGATTACTTCCTTTTCCCGTTCCAGTTCTTTCTCCGGGAAAACGCTGTTAAACAGGATGTCGCTGAGCAGTTCCGCTGCACGGGGGTAATCATCAGTCAGGAAGGTCGCATACAGGGCAGTCTCTTCCTTGGTGGTATAAGCATTGAGTTCACCCCCCACATCTTCCATCCTGCTGAGCACATGATAAGCTCTCCGTGTTTTGGTGCCTTTGAAAATGCAATGCTCGATAAAATGGGCAATGCCATGTTCCATTTCCGTTTCATCTCTGGAACCGGCATTCAGCACAATTCCGAGGTGCCCTACCGGACCTGCCGATGGTTGGTGGATCATACGGATCCCATTATCAAACTGATGTGTTAAGAATTCCTGCTTTTCCATTGAGGGGCCAAAGATAGAAAAAGTACCCCAGAAAAATTGATGAAATTTCAAGTCAGTGCTACACCGCACGCCGGAACCTGCCTGGAAGTGATACCCTGATTAATTTGAACCGGCAATTGTGTCAAAATTGCCGGTTTCAGTAAAGTTATGTATCTTTGTAGTTTTTTGTCCAATTTTTAAATATATAATAATGAGTAAATTAATTATCAACAGGCTGGATTATGTACGGATAAAGCAGTGCATCAGCGAAGCAAGTCAGGTGAAATCAATAACAAAGGCAGAAGCGGAAAAATTGATGAATGAACTGAATTCTGCCAGTATTGTTGATCCGGATGCTGTTCCCTCCAACGTGGTCACCATGAACTCCATTGTAAAACTGAGTTTTCTGAACAGCAACAAACAGGTACAGTTTCAAATCGTTTATCCTGACCAGGCCAATCTCAGGGAGAACAAAATTTCCATTTTTTCCCCGATTGCCACTGCCCTGATCGGTTACAAAGTCCGGGATGAAATTGAATGGATCGTTCCTGCCGGACTGACCCGGATAAGAATTGATGAAATCATCTATCAGCCGGAAGCGGCGGGGGATTACAATTTATAAGTACCTGAAAAAAGAGATCCCTCTTCCGTTGCGCGGTAGAGGGATCTCTTTTTTATGTATAATTCCTGACAAAAATCTTACTTTATGTAAAGCTAAAATTATTAAGTTTGGCTTTCAAAGAATGTTTATCATGAAGAAATTTGCTTTGCTGGCCTTTTGCTTTATTATTTACAACCAGACTTTGGCGTTGGTTTACAATGTTACAGTACCGGCAGGTACCAAAGCCTGTTACATCGCAGGGGAGATGAACAACTGGATCCACCGCGAAATGCAGAAGGTTAATGACACGCACTACACCCTGAATATCAGCGATGCAACAACTTCACACAAGTACAAATACTGCTCGGGGCCTGCCTGGACGTATGTGGAAAATACTCCAAACGGGGATAACCGGAGCTATTCGGCAAATGATATAGTCACCTCCTGGACCCTGGTATACGATCCCGGAACAGTACCCGTCAATGTGACCTATAAAGTCACTGTCCCTCCCGGAACATGGAGCTGTTATTTTGCCGGAGTAGCCTCTGAGTGGCAGCACCGCGAAATGACCAAGGTGGATGACACCCACTTTTCCATTACCCTGTTGACAGCAACACCAAACGGGTACAAATACTGCGCTGGACCCGGCTGGGATTACGAGGAACTGAATGAAGCCGGGCAGAACATCTCCGACAGGAGTTATTACGTGGCAGATGTGGTGGTCAGGTGGAAAGCCGTTTACACGCCTCCCTCCAAATTCGTTTCCCAATCGAATAACGTTATCCTTTCCTCCGGAAAACTGGAAAGATACTATACGTTCAATTCCAAAATCATGAACAGGAATGTGGATGTTTGGCTTCCCAATAACTATTCGGCAGAGAATAAGTATGCGGTGCTGTACATGCACGACGGTCAAAATCTTTTCGATGCCACACAAACCGGGAACCAGCAGGAATGGCGGGTAGATGAAACCATTGGTGAACTGCTGCAGAATGCCCTTATCCGGAATGTCATCGTGGTGGGAATCGGGAATTCCACTAACCGTTACGGAGAGTATTATCCGGAGAAATCGCTGGAATACCTTCCAGCTAACATTAAAACTCAGAAAATGAATGAATTCGGGAATAACCCGAAAGGTGATGAATACCTCGAATACATCGTAAAAGAAGTTAAACCATTTATTGACAGCCATTATTCGGTACTAACCGACAAATCCAACACGTTTATTGCCGGATCGAGCATGGGCGGACTTATTTCCTGGTATGCCCTGTGTGAATATCCGCAAGTGTTCGGGGGAGCAGCCTGCCTCTCCACCCATTGGGCCAATAACGCCCTGGATGACCCATCCATCCCCGATTCATTCCGAAAATACCTCCTGGACAAACTGCCTGATCCTCAAAGCCATAAGATCTATTTTGACCACGGAACAGCTGATCTGGACGCCAACTATCCTCAGCACCAGGTACTGGTAGACACGATTATGCGGTTCAAAAAGTACACGGATCAGAACTGGATCACCCGTGTTTTCCAGGGATCGGTGCACAATGAAAATGCCTGGGCATACCGGTTCAATATTCCGGTTAAGTTTCTGCTGCCTAAAAACGATGGCAAGTCTCTGGCCTTGAAAAATGATTTTAGCGGCGCCTCTTTTGAAGGTGGCTCCGCGCTTCAGATTACCTGGACAGCCACTGCCATTCAAAATGTGAGGATCGAATTTTCAAGCGACAAAGGGGATACCTGGACAGAGATTACAGCTTCAGTTCCTGCAGCAAACGGCAGCTACACCTGGAACCTGCCCCCGCAGGCCTGGTATGAATGCAAAATCAGGATCAGCGACAGCGCCGACAAAGAGATGAAAGCGGAGACCAAAGGAATTTTTGTGGTCTACAATCATCTTCCGGAGAACGTAAATCCGCTGCTGAGCCATTACATACCAGTCTTTGTCTGGCCTTACAATGCCAAATATCCTCTAACTACCAATGATGATTCAGAGAACATCAATGGCAGGGCAGGCAATGCCTGCGGCCCGACAGCCATTGCCAACATACTGGCTTACTGGGGCTTTCCCCGGAAGGGATTTGGGAACAGGACCTTTACCGATGCCCTGACCTGTACCTGGTCGGCCGATTTTGCGGCCACGACTTATAACTACGACCTGATTACCGACCGTCTGACCGCTTCTTCCCCCCAGGCAGTCATCGATGCCAATGCCACCCTTCTTTATCATGCCGGGGTGGCCATGCATGATCCCTGGCGGAGCGGTAACCGGGAAGGTGTGTTGAACGCTTTCAAGGAATACTTTGGATACAACAAAAAAGCAAAAATTATTAATCGTGATGACTATACACCTGACCAATGGGAAAAGGTTTTCCGGTCAGAATTAAGCCTGGGCAGACCTCAGATCGTTGAAGGCTGGTCACAGATTCTGCCCGACGGCAACCACGACGGTCATTGGTTTATTTGTGACGGATACGATAAAAACGGCTCTTATCATGTTAGTTATGATTATGGCCCCGGAACAGAAAAGTGGTATCCGCTTTACGAATTCGGTGTCTATAAACTGAAAAACTGGATTTTCGCTTACCTGGAACCCGACCTGAAGGGAAAGAAAATTACCCTGACCTCCCCTGCCGGGAATGAGAACTGGCAACAAAGCACCCAGAAGAGTATCACCTGGACCGCTACCGGAGTGACTAATGTGAACATTGAGTTTTCGTCCG
>DAIDJX010000311.1 GCA_027451165.1 Prolixibacteraceae bacterium
TTGTATTGTCGGTGGCTGATAAAGGTATTGGAATCCCACACGAGCATCAGGATCAGATTTTTGAACGGTTTTTCAGGGTTCCTACAGGCAATGTCCATAATGTCAAGGGTTTTGGACTGGGCTTGAGCTATGTAAAAAAAATTGTTGATGCACACAACGGAAAAATTATCGTGGAGAGTTCGGTCAATAAAGGAACAAAGTTCAGTATTTATTTCCCATTAAATAATAAAAGCAACCATGGAACAAAGAGTTAAACTAATGTTGGCAGAAGATGACGAAAACCTCGGGCTACTTTTAAAGGAATACCTTGTAGCCAAGGGGTATGAAGCAATACTGTACCCCGACGGAGAAAGTGCATTTAAAGGGTTCACCAAAGAACACTTTGATATTTGCATTTTGGATATCATGATGCCCAAAAAAGATGGTTTTACCCTGGCCCGTGAAATCAGGATGATCAATGCCGATATTCCGGTTATCTTTCTTACGGCAAAAAACCTGAAAGATGATGTGATCGAAGGTTTTAAACTTGGTGCGGATGATTACATCACTAAACCATTCAGCATGGAAGAGTTGATTTTCAGGATTGAGGCCATCCTTCGCAGAACTGTTCCTGAATCCCAAAACACCGGACAACATATTTACAAATTGGGAAGGTTCACCTTTGATGCCCGGAAACAAACCCTCAGCAGCGATGAAGAAGTGGTTAAACTGACAACGAAAGAGTCGGATTTGTTGAAATTGCTCTGCCAGAATACCAATAAAGTGCTGGAACGCAATTTTGCACTCAAATCAATCTGGATCGATGATAATTACTTCAATGCCCGGAGTATGGATGTTTACATCACCAAACTCCGCAAGCATTTGAAAGATGAACCCGGCGTTGAAATCATCAATGTTCACGGGAAAGGTTACAAATTAATTATGTAGAGACGCGGCGTACCGCGCCTGACGCTGTAAAGACGCGGCACGCCGCGTCTTTACTTAATCCAGTTTCAGGACGGCAAGAAATGCTTTCTGTGGTACTTCTACGCTGCCGATCTGTTTCATCCGCTTTTTTCCTTTTTTCTGTTTCTCCAGCAATTTTCTTTTGCGGGTGATGTCTCCACCATAACATTTTGCGGTTACATCCTTCCTGACTGCCTTCACGGTTTCCCTGGCAATAATTTTGGCGCCGATGGCTGCCTGAATGGCTACGTCAAACTGCTGCCTCGGTATCAGTTCCCGTAGTTTTTCGCACATTTTACGTCCGAAATTATAGGCATTGTCGAAATGGATAAGGGTAGAAAGGGCATCAACCATTTCTCCATTGAGCAAAATGTCGAGTCTCACCAGCTTGGCCGGTTTAAAATCCTGTATGTGATAGTCAAAGGAGGCATAGCCCTTTGAAATGCTTTTCAGCTTATCGTAAAAATCGAAGACAATCTCTCCCAGAGGTATATCAAAAATCAGTTCAACCCTTTCTGAGGTCAGGTAACTCTGGCTGACCAGCGTTCCCCGTTTATCAAGGCACAGGGTCATGATAGAGCCGATGAATTCGGAGGCAGTAATGATGTTGGCCCTAATAAAGGGTTCTTCAATGGTATCTATCACCGTGGTGACCGGCATCCCGGAAGGATTGTACACCTGGATAGTTTCGCCGCTGGTCAGTAACAGCTTGTACGACACATTGGGAACCGTGGTGATCACGTTCATGTCAAATTCCCTTTCCAGTCGTTCCTGGATGATTTGCATGTGCAGCAATCCGAGAAAACAGCAACGGAAACCGAATCCCAGCGCGACTGAAGATTCCGGTTCAAAGGTCAGGGACGCATCGTTTAATTGAAGTTTATCCATGGCATTCCGGAGATCTTCATAATCTTCAGCATCTATGGGATAAATTCCGGCAAAAACCATCGGTTTCACCTCTTCAAATCCTTCTATGGCCTTGTCGCAGGGACGTTTGACATGCGTAATGGTATCACCCACTTTAACTTCCCTGGCCGCTTTGATTCCGGAAATAATATACCCTACATCTCCGGCCTGCATTACTTCTCTCGGTTCCATCCCCAGGCGGAGAATTCCTACCTCGTCTGCGTAATACTCTTTTTTTGTGGCTACAAATTTAACCAGGTCTCCTTTACGGATTTCGCCATTTACGATTTTAAAATAGGCAATCACTCCCCGGAAGGTATTGAATACCGAATCAAAGATCAAGGCTTGCAGGGGCGCTTCCGGATCTCCCTTCGGAGGAGGAATCCGCTCCACAATTGTGCGAAGTATCTTTTCCACTCCCATGCCGGTTTTCCCGCTGGCTTCGATGATATCGTCGTGATCACAACCCACCAGATCGACGATCTGCTCCGCTACAACCTCCGGCATGGCATTATCCATGTCCATTTTGTTCATCACCGGAATGATTTCCAGGTCGTTTTCCAGCGCCAGATACAGATTGGAAATGGTTTGTGCCTGAATGCCCTGTGTGGCATCAATGATCAGCAATGCCCCTTCGCAGGCAGCAATGGATCGGGATACCTCGTAGGAAAAATCAACATGGCCGGGAGTATCAATAAGATTCAGCTTGTATTTCTGCCCGTCCAGCTCGTAATCCATCTGAATGGCATGGCTTTTTATCGTTATCCCTCTTTCCTGTTCCAGATCCATGCTGTCGAGCACCTGGTCGTGCATTTCTCTTTCCGATACCGTGTTGGTTATCTGTAACAAACGATCGGCCAGGGTACTCTTCCCATGATCAATATGGGCTATGATGCAAAAATTACGGATATTGTTCATAGATTGCCTGTTAAAGCTTTCTTTTTCAAGATGGCGCAAATATAGAGATTTTCTCCGGTCTATTAAAAATCAGTTTTTCATGAATTTTTTATTTAAAACTCAATCTTTGGCATAGCATTTGTTATAATAAGATCGTGCGCGTTTAAAAGAAAAAAGTTCAAAGCCATGAAAACATTTTTCAAATTTAATCGTTTAAGATAATAAAGACTTCATCAGCCCAGTGCTGTTTTTTCATAAGTTTGGTTTAGTTAGGTTTAGTTGGATCCCGGGGCAGAGGCCCCGGGATTTTTTTCTATGACTCATAGGATTAAACTGATTCTCAGGATTGCTGCTTATTCCCATCCGGGAGTTATTTAGTGAAAATCATTCTCGAAGACTCATCTGTTGAATAACTGAAGAATGGCCTATGCAATGGATATTTCAAATTTCGGATACCTTTGATGAAAAAAACATTTAAGTTGTTTTATGATTTTTAAGTTTCCAATTCCGTCTGCCCATATACAGAAAACATTCATATTCAACATACATCATTTTAAAGTACTGGTCTTTGCAACAGCTTTACCGGTTTTGTTGTTTCTGACCCCGGGAGCCAATGCTCAGCAGGTTAGGGTTACCGATCAGATAACCAGCATACCAATTGAAGGAGTGGTGGTTTATTCTGATGGTTTTGTTACACAGAGCGATCACCTTGGGCAGGTATTGCTCATTGGAATTCAGCCGGAACAGCTGGTCAGCTTTTATCATCCATCCTACTTGCCATTTTCGGTGTCTAAAAGTGAGCTGGAAAAGTTGGCTTTTACTGTCGTTTTGACAGAAGCACCCCACAAACTGGATGAAGTGGTTGTGTCGGTCAGCCGGGGGAAGCTGATCAAGAGCCGGATTCCCGGCAAGGTGGATGTAATCTTATCCAACTCCGCCGCATTGGCTGCCGTGCCAACTTCCGCCGACCTATCCGGGCTCAGCGGGGAGGTTTTTGTTCAGAAAAGCCAGCAGGGTGGGGGAAGTCCGATGCTCCGTGGTTTCTCC
>DAIDJX010000312.1 GCA_027451165.1 Prolixibacteraceae bacterium
CCGGGCCGACCGCTACAATGCAGCCATGGAGGGCGCTTTCAAAGATCCGGGGGTAGATGCCGTCTTTGTCATCCTGACCCCGCAGTCGATGACCGATATTGAAACGATTGCCCGGGAAGTGATTAAGGTTTCCGCGCAGTACCAGAAACCGGTATACACTTCATTTATGGGCGAAGCAGATGTAGCCCCTGGGGTAGACTTGCTGTTGAGAAGCAAGATCCCTCATTACATTTTACCGGAATCAATGTGCAGGAGTTTCTCCAGGGTTTACCGCTTTTACCGGGACCTGGATAAAGACCCCCATGCGCAGCACTGTTTCCCCGGAATAGATGTCCATGAAGCACATACGATTCTGAATGAAGCCATCCGGAACGACAGACACTATCTTCCGGAGAATGAATCTTTCGGAATCTTCAGTATTTACGGTCTTCCGTTGGTTCCGTCCCGGACAGCATTTTCACGGGAGGAAGCGGTTGAAGCTGCTGAAGGAATCGGGTTCCCGGTGGTAATGAAGGTGGTTTCGGAACAGGTTATCCATAAGACAGATGTCGGCGGTGTCGTATTAAATATAAACAATGCGGAAGGCGCTGCGATAGCCTGGGATAGCATTGTGGAACAAGTCAGCCATAACCTGCCTGGAGCGGTTATTCATGGAATGCAGGTTGAAAAAATGATTACGGGAGGCACGGAAGTGATCCTGGGTTTCAAGCGGGATCCCTCCTTTGGTCCCCTGATCATGTTTGGTCTGGGCGGCGTATATGTAGAGGTGTTCAAAGATGTCAGCTTCAGGGTAGCTCCCTTTGATGAGGCCATTGCCGATGCTATGATCCACCAGGTCAAATCATTCCGGATATTGGATGGCTACCGGGGAAATCCCCGGCGCGACCTGAAAGCCATCCGGGATTGTCTGTTGCGCCTGAGCCAGCTGGCTGTGGAATGTCCGCATATCAAGGAACTGGATATTAATCCGTTAATCGTTCTGGAGGAGGGAAAGGGATGTTTTGTGGCCGACGCCCGGATTCTTTTAGATGATGGAATAGGTCATTGGTCATTGGCCTGCGGCGTCATTGGTCATTGGCCTGCGGCGTCATTGGTCATTGGCCTGCGGTGTCATTGGTTATTGGCCTTCGGCGTCATTGGTTATTGGATAAATCCGAAATCGAAAATCCGAAATTCGAAATATCATGAACTACAGGCATTTAACCCGCGAAGAGATCAATACCCTGTATGATCAGAACTGCACAGCCGGTGACTGGCACAACATCACGGTAAAGGAGGGCTTCCGGCCGGAAGCCATTTTCAATACCCGCTTTTACGGCAACATAAAACTGGGTATTTTCTCCGGAACCATTGAGGTGGAAAAGGGAATCACCAAGAAATGTGGTATTTACAACAGCCACATCCGGGATTGTGAAATTTCCGATGGAATTTACATTTCAGAAGTAAAGAGCCTGGCCAATTACCTCATTGAGGAAAATGTAGCCATTGAAAATGTGGGATCGATGGATGTGGAGGGGGAGAGCTCCTTCGGAAACGGAACAGAGATTGAAATCCTGAATGAGGGCGGAGGCAGGGAACTGCCCATTTTTGACCGTTTGTCGGCCCAGGTAGCCTACCTGGCGGTTCTGTACCGGCATGACCCGGAATTTTCGGAAAAATTGCTCGAGATGATACGGCAATACTGTGCCACCAAAAAGTCGGGGATGGGCAGGGTAGAAGCGGGAGCCAGAATTCTGGATGCCCATATCCTGCGGAATGTCAACATCGGCGGATACAGCACCATTTCCGGAGCCAGCCTGCTGGAAGAAGGCACCATCATGAGCAATGCCGCAGATCCTACTTATGTGGGAGAAGGAGTGATCGCCAAAAAATTCATCATACTCTCCGGATCGCGCATTGACAGTTCTGCCATCATTGATAAAAGTTTCATCGGGCAGTGTGTGGCCATGGGTAAACAATTTTCTGCGGAGAACTCCCTCTTTTTTGCCAATTGCGAGGCTTTTCACGGGGAGGCGTGCAGTTTCTTTGCCGGTCCGTATACGGTCACCCACCACAAATCCACCCTGATGATCGCCAGCCTCTGTTCCTTCTTTAATGCAGGAAGCGGAACCAACCAAAGCAACCACATGTACAAACTGGGGCCGGTGCATGAAGGGATTTTTGGCAGAGGCTCGAAAACCGGATCTTTTGCTTACCTCATCCTGCCTACCGTGGTCGGGGCCTATACGGTCGTGATGGGAAAACACTATACCAATTTTGATACCTCTGATTTCCCGTTTTCATACATTACCGAGGAAAAAGGTAAAAGTGAACTGACCCCGGCCATGAACATCTTTTCTGTAGGTACCCGCCGTGACACCGAGAAGTGGCCTAAAAGAGACAAACGGAAAGGCCCGGAATTGCTGGATATCATTCATTTTGATCTTTTCAACCCTTATATCGTCGGGAAGATGGTCAATGGAATGACTATTCTCGGAGATTTGGCGGAAAAGGCCCTGAAAACACAGGACTTTGTCACTTACAAGGGCATTAACATCAACCGGTTGTTGCTGAAAGCCACCCGGAAGTACTATGAGATGGGGCTGAAAGTCTATATCGGACAGGAGATCATCCATAGGCTTCAAAGTGTGGAAGGTGAACTTACAATGCAGCATATCCGGGATAAACTGACCGCAGACCAGGGCCCGGGGACAGGTAAATGGGTGGAGGTATGCGGAATGTTCGCACCCAAAAGTGAAATTGATGACCTGCTGCTGTCGGTGAATTCCGGAGAGATTGCATCCCTGGATAAACTTCAGCATAAACTTCAGGAAATAAGTAACCACTATAATGAATTTTCCTGGAATTGGTGTGCAGACCTGATCCGCAGGCAGTATGGCATGGAACCCGGCGCTGTGGAGCCTGACCATCTGATACAGTTGATATCAGACTGGAAAACCAATGCCTTGAAAATGAATAACATGATTCTGAAAGATGCTGAAAAGGAATTTGACATCAGCAGCCGGCTCGGATTCGGAGTGGATGGAAATGAGGAAACCAGGGATCTTGATTTCAAAGCGGTCAGGGGAACCTACGGCGAAAATAAGTTTGTTTTAGGATTGCAAAAAGAGATCCAGAACATTGAAGCAAAAGCGGACTACTGGGTCGGGAGAATCTCCGGACTGAACTTATAATTGGAGTTAACTTAATGAAACCGGTACATGCAGAAATTGCATAGAATATTTTTATTGCTTTTTATTTTTGCTGTGGCCATGGGCTTTCTGGAAGGGATTGTGGTGGTCTATGTCCGTCAATTATATTATCCCAGCGGTTTTGATTTTCCGCTGACCCTGCTTTCTCCTGAAATGCTGAAAATAGAATGGCTGAGGGAAATCACCACCCTGGTCATGCTGGGATCCATTGCCTGGATTGCGGGAAGAAACTTCATTCAGCGCCTCTCCTTCTTCCTGTTCACCTTCGGCGTCTGGGACATCTTTTATTATGTCCTGCTGAAATGGATACTGGACTGGCCATCCTCCCTGCTCACCTGGGATGTTCTTTTTCTGATCCCCGTTCCCTGGCTGGGCCCCTTACTGGCCCCGGTCATCTGCTCCCTGGTCATGATCCTTATGGCCTTCCTGTACACTTATCTGGCGGAGGCCGGAAAGCCGCTTAAAATCAAAGTTTCTGACTGGTTGCTTTTGCTGGGGGGCAGCGCGGTCATCTTTTTCACGTTTATCCGCGATTACCTTAAACTGATCAGCAACAGCAACATATTAGCCAATGGGAACAATTCCGCTGTCAAAGAGG
>DAIDJX010000313.1 GCA_027451165.1 Prolixibacteraceae bacterium
GGTATTACAGAAGAAATCGGGGAAGAAGCATGCAAAAAACTGGGCAAATTTGCAGAAAAGCATGGCATGTATGCCATTTACCACAACCACCTGCAACCCGGAGATCCCAATTTCAGTTTTGAAAAGTTCCTGGCTTATTCTCCCGCCAATATGCTGAACTTCGATGCGGGCCATTATTTCGGGGCTACGGGCAAACATCCCAATGAAATCGTCGAAAAGTTGCATGACCGGATTTTCAGTATTCACCTGAAGGACAAAACCGGCAAAAACTCAAAACCAGCCAATACCAATATGCCCTGGGGAACCGGTGAAACCCCGATTGCCGATACCCTGAAGCTCCTTCAGAAAAACAAATGGCCCATCTACTGCGACATCGAACTGGAATACAACATTCCGGCAGGTTCGGATGCTCAGAAAGAGGTCGTAAAGTGCGTGGAGTACTGCAAAAAGATCCTGGTCGGGTAAATTACCTGACTAGTTTGAATACCTCACTTCCAGCCAGCAGGAAAGCTCCGAGACCATAGTCTTCAAAATTGGGCATGGTGTCGTAGCCTACCGGCTGGCTTGATTTTGGCTCTTTGCCGGTACCCTGCATGTAACCGAGGAAACCGTTGGTATGGAGGGCTTTGGTAACCAGCCCCTCCCAGCCTTTCAAAACAACAGGAAGATAAGTCTTCTTTTTCAGGTAACCATGATTGATTCCCCAGGCCATTCCATACACAAAAAAAGCAGTGCCGGAACTTTCAGGGCCGCCATAATTTCCGGGATCATGCAGACTGACATTCCAGAAACCATCTTCCCGCTGAACTTTGATCAGGGCATCTGACATCTTTTTCAGCATGGAGAAGTATTCTTTCCGCTGTTTTTTATCCGGGGGATTTTGTTCCAGCACCCGGGCCATGGCGGCCAATACCCAGCCATTTCCGCGCGACCAGTAGCAATCTTCCCCGTTGGGTTCTTTGTAAGGGGCCACAAAATCTTTATCCCGCCACCAAAGGTTATCTTCAGGATTGAAAAGCCCCTTACCTCCCTCAACATTTTTGGTGTGCAGGTACATTTCGTACATGCGGTTCCAGTAAAGCCGGTCATTTTCGAGCGCTCCGAAGCGGGCAAATACCGGCATCGCCATTTGCAGGGCATCGATCCACCACCAGTCGTTAATTTTGTCTGAGGCGACCATCTTGTCCACCGCAGCTTTCATATGAGCAATCCTTTCCGGTTTAGGATCGATTTTGTACAGGTCGATGTAGGTCTGCCCGCATCCCATATCGTCAGCATTCCGGTTTTCATTCCGGTACGCCAGTCCCCATTGGTGGGATTCCCCCCAACGGACGGCATAATCCAGGTATTGGGGTTTGGGATCGGTAGCATACAAGGCCATCAGCCCTTCATAATAGGATGCCCGTGTCCAGATGTTGGAGGGCCTTGTTTTGTCGTTCACAATCGGTTTCCCCGGATCGGGCCATTTCTGCATGAAATAGTCGTTGGCCAGGGTTATGGCTTTCAGCACATCAGCTTTGTTTGGAGCTTGCTGCGCAGTGGAGGAGAAAGTGATTGCCAATAAAACGCAAAGGATAATTAAGTTCTTATACATACCATTTTGTTTTTTGTGACGGACCATTATTTAATTCCTCTGTGTGACCCTGTGATACCTCTGTGTAACTCTGTGAAACTTACATATTCATTGTTCCACAGAGTTACACAGAGTTTACACGAAGTTACACAGAGTAAAAGTTAAATTGAAATTTCATTTCCTTCATATTTTACCTCCACTCCCTTTCCTGACAGGAAAGGTACCGGTTTATCCCTGGTGACTTTAATAATCCTGAATACCCGCTCTTTCAACATTCCTTCAAAATCTCCCATCCGCTTTCCGATGGTCAGTTTCTGCTCCTTTTCCGACCAGGAAAAAGTGATCTGCGAAAACTTACCCTGCTCATAATTGTAATTCACTCCTTCATCTTCATACAGGCTGAAGGTTCCATCGGCACCAGAATAGACATAAATATCCAGCGGTTCTTCCTTCTTCTGTCCGGTGTATTCGATTTCCGGACCCACTGGCACAATGGACCCGGCTTTCACAAACAGGGGCATCCGCTCATAAGGAGCCTCTACCGTAACCTTTTGATTTCCTGCCTGTAATTTTCCTGAATACAAGTCATACCATCCCGTTCCGGGGAACCAGACATCCCGCTTTCTTTCCCCGAAATGGGTTACCGGACAAACCATCAGCGAAGGGCCAAACAGGTACTGATCGGCCAGGTTCCAGGTCTCCTTCTCCTCCGGAAAGTCCATGGCCACTGCCCGCATGATGGTGGAGCCGTCATGGTAAACAGCGCCGGCCAGGGAGTAAATGTAAGGCATCAGGCGATAGCGCAGCTTGTCGTAATACAGCATGGACTGATAAGCCGGATGGGTTTCCGGAGCCAGGTTAAACATCTCCCGGTAAGGGAATTGTCCATGAGAACGGAACAGGGGGGCAAAGGCGCCAAACTGGAACCAGCGGGTGTTCAGTTCCCGCCATTCTTCCATTTCCGGAGTTCCTTCCTTCGCCCTTTCAAATTTCCGCTGCACGCAGAATCCGCCGATGTCCATCGTCCAGTAAGGCATTCCCGACATGGAGAAGTTAATTCCGGCGGTGATTTGTGATTGCATGTCCTCCCAGCAAGTGCCGATATCACCGCTCCAGGTAGCCGCCCCGTAGCGCTGCATGCCAGGAAAACCGGAACGTGTCAGCAGGAATACCCGGTCGACGGGGTTTTTGGCCCGTTGTCCTTCATAAATCGCCTGGGCATTTACCAGGGCATAGGCATTGAAATATTTCGCAGAAGGTCCCAGGGCCGTGGGCGTCATCAGCTGTTTACGGTAATCCATGCTCGCATTCGACAGGATATCGGGTTCCGAAGCATCCATCCACCAGGCATCAAAACCGAGCGGATACAGGTGGTCTTCCATTTGTTTCCAGAAGAGTTTCCGGGCTTCCGGGTGATAGGCATCGTAAAATGATCCGATATAACCCGGCCATATCCAGTCGCGGATGCTGTCCTGAACAGCCTGTTTGTACATCCAGCCCTTTTCGTCAAATTCTTTGTAATGTTCCGTGGTGACGTAAAACTTCGGCCATACGGAAATCATGATCCGCCCGTTCAGGTCGTGGACCGCATTGACCATTCCCTTCGGGTCAGGAAAGCGGGCTTTGTCAAACTCATGGCTGCCCCATTTGTCCACTTCCCAGTAAGACCAGTCCTGAACGATGTTGTCGATGGGAATCTTTTTTTCCCGGAATTGCTTCAGGGTGCTCACCAGTTCATCCTGCGTTTTGTAGCGCTCCCGGCTTTGCCAGAAGCCCATCGACCAGAGGGGCATCACCTGCGCCTTGCCGGTCAGCTCCCTGAAATTCCGGATGACCCCGTCCATGGACTTGCCCTTGATGAAATAGTAGTTGATCTGGTCTCCCATTTCCGACCAGAAAGAGAGATTTTTCCTTTCCTCTGCAGGCCGGGGAGAAAGCGCTTTCAGGCCGATATAAGACATCCCGCCATCCGGGATCCATTCCAGCTTCAGGTGGTATTTCCGGCCTTCCTGCATATCGAGGGCGAATTTGGCCACCGAAGGATTCCAGGCAGTCCGCCATTTGTCGGCATACAATACATCATCCACCCAAATTTTGGTGTACCCGGCATAGTACAGCAGAAAATCAAAAGCTCCGGAATCTTTGGGCTGTATATAACCTTCCCAGGTGATCATCCCCCGGTCAAATTTGAAACCCTCCGG
>DAIDJX010000314.1 GCA_027451165.1 Prolixibacteraceae bacterium
ATCAGTTGGCTGATACCGTAAATTTCTTCTTATCCTCTTTGCAGATGGACTTGATGAGCCGGCGGCCGGAATGGATGCCGGTGGGCAGTCCGCCCCCGGGTTCCACCCACTGCCCGCACATGTAAAAGTGGTTTAATCCGGGCAGCGTCTGCTTCATGGGCTTGACCATGGTCATAGCATTTTGCGGGGTGATCAGCCACCCTTCGAAGCTCCCCTTCCAGTTGCCGGTATATCTTTCGAAGGTCGTGGGAGTGGCTACATCACTCATCTCCACCTGGGCAGTGATTCCCGGGAACCGCTGCTCCAGGCAGGCAATGACTTTCTCAAAGGCCTCCTCCTTGGCGGCCAGGTAAGCCTGCCGGTTCTCAGAAAGCTTCTTCCAGAAGCCATAATCGCTTTCGAGCATAACGGTCAGGGCCGTTTTTCCGGGAGGTGCCAGGGAGGGATCGTGATGGTAGAGGTGAACGGGCAGCCTGCTGAGGGTCACACCGGCGATCTCCACCGGTTCCTTCAGCGGGAAGCTGAAACCCGACACGGTCAGGGGTACCTCTTCAAAGGTACGGTTTACCCCTAGTCCGACAAACAACAGGGAGTGGAAGAGGGGCCATTTTTCATATTGTTCGAGCAGTGCGGGAGAGGTGAATTTACCTTCCAGCATTTTGAAAATGGTGGTGTACCCGTCAGCGGCTGAGATGACCCGATAAGCCCGCTGTTCCGAACCATCGGCAAGCACCACTCCCAGGACATTTCCATTTTCGGTGAGGATTTTCTCCACCTTTGATTTATAGTGGATTTGGCCCCCCAGATGGAGGTATTTCTTTTCCAGTGCCTTTGACAGGGGCATTGACCCTCCCAGAGGGTAGCCGGCATTCCGTTTATGCAGCCAGGCAAAGGTGAACAGCATGAAAAACAGGGAAAATTCGGGGATCCAGATCTCCCTGAAGGCCTCTTTCAACAGAGGTTCCTTCAGACGGTCTATAAAATCGACGATGGTGGTGTTCATCCACTTCTTCATTAGAGCGCCTTTGGTGGCCATGGCCCACCCCAGGGCAGCCTTTTCCTTCAGCCGCTGCCATAAAGGAGCTTCTTTCCCCGACATATCAAAGACCAGCACCATCCTGATCCCGTTGGTGAATTCGCGGATGGGACCGGCATCGGCCGGACTAATTTCCAGCAGGTGCTTTTCCAGGCGGTCGATATCGGACCAGAAATTAACCTCCCTGCCATCGGAGGCCTCATAACGCATGTACAGCTCCATGTCAACGAATTCCCTTCCGGGGAGAAGGCCTACCTCTTCCCAGATATCATGGAAACTGCTTTGGGGATTGGATCCCACCAGCCAGTGGATGCAGGCGTCGATGGTGAAACCTTTGCGATCCCAGGAGGTACACAAACCACCGGGTTTGTCGTGCATTTCAAAGATTTCTGTGCTATAGCCGTTCTTTTGACCATAAATTCCGGCAGCCAGTCCGGCAAAACCGCCGCCCACGATGATGATCCGGTTTTTTCCCATAATTCCAAATATGATGTGGTAAGTTATGGAATTATTCTCTCTGATCAGCTGGCGGCCATTCATTTTTTAAAACTTTGATAATGAGCGGGGGTATTGCGTCTTCTTGAACGGATCCGGAAAAAGAAAGAAATGTTAAGTTGAAAAAATTATGTTATCTTTAAGGGTGTTCAATGCCGGACATCTCTATCCTCCCGACAGATCCGGGAAAGGGTAAAACCATAAATCAGGGTACGCTGATCAGGACCATTAATTATTGGTTAAAATGACAGAAAACCATCTAAAGTATCCCCGTCAACAGCCGGGGAATCTGCCTTGCAGAGTGGCAGACGTGGTGCAGAATATCTCAGGTTTTATGCATTGTAACACCCTTGATGACTTCAGCCTGATCTGTGTAAACAAGAATTTTGAGGCTTATTTCGGATTGACCACGCAAAAAATCGCTGAAATGGGCTCTTTATTTATCAGGAGGTATTACCATCGGCAGACCTGGATCAGTTCATTGCGACACATTTTAACCATGGGACTGGACCATCGGGAACAGAAAGTGTTCGGCCATATCCAGAAAATCAGAAAAAGCCCTGCGCAACCCTATCGTTTCTTCATTTGTACTACAAGGGTGCTGCCCCAATGGAACTGTTATGTGACCGATTATGTTCCCGGAGATTTATTCGGATTGAAGTCAGAAGGGATTGGCGCCATTAACAATTGCATGGATTTCATCCACACCAACCAAAATAAGTTTTCCTCCCTCACTCCCCGCGAAAAAGAGATCGCCCACCTCATCGGTATGGGGAAAACAAGAAGTGAGATTTCGAACATGCTTTTTATTTCAAAACTTACCCTTGATAACCACCGCAAGCATATTCGTCAGAAAACAGGGGCTCAGACTACCGCTGAACTACTGCATTTTATACAAATTTTCGATGCATTCAATTGAATCATAAGAAAATGACCGAATTCGGTCATATGTATTCTTATGTAAATTAAATAACTTTCGTAGCAACGCTGCCAGAATTTGCTGTTTCCCTTGTATGGGGAGCTCTGTTTAACTTGGCATGGGCCTCAACTAATTCAAACCAAGATGAATCTGAAATTATTCCCATTTACTTTTTTACTTTTTGTTTTTTGCCTGTGTATTTCGATACCCTCCAGGGCGGATATGGATTTCATCAAATCCGCAAATGTGACAGTAGAATCTCATTTGTCGGAAGGTTACATCAGTTTGAAAATACCGATGTATGAAAACGAGTCTCTGGATGAATGCTTACGCTCAGGCTCCGGTTTCTTCCTGGAAATCCAAAACGATGACATCCTTCATTTTTGTCTTTTCTTCCAATCCTCTAAAGCCGATGGAAGCGAAGGTTTCCAACCTGACAGCGACGAAAAATACAGCATCTGGGTGACCAAAGGTTCGGGGGCCTGCAGGGTGGTGACCAGTGGAGCTGAAGGGGGTGATGTGACCATATCTTCTACCCCCACTTTCACCGAATGCCAGTTCAAGGTAGAAAATCATGAGGTGTACGCCACCTTTCTCATTTATATTGCTGAACCGCTTCTGGGGAAGAGTATTGATTATACCGTGACCATGGTTCCGGATAAGAACAATGACAGTGCAGGGCCTCCGACCCATGACTTCTCCGTCACGGGTTCCATGGATGGCATCTCCTATGCGACCCCTTCCATTAATACCCCGGGTTTTTCCGATACTCCCGGGTTTTATGACGCGACATTTACCATTACAAATCCCAGAACCGGATCCACCTATAAATGGGATGACCAGACCCCCAGGAGCTATTCGACCAATCTGCCGCCTGATACCTTCAGAATTAAAGAGAGTCCGCAAACCCATAAGCTCTACTTTTACCATAAGGTATCGGATTGGCAGAAGTACACGGTATCAGCATCCATGACGCTTCCCGCTTACCAGCAGCCCTATCATTTTGCGGCTACGGATTCTGTCAATGGCGACACAAAAATCAGTTGGAATATCGCTTCTTCCCCTGATCCTCAACAGATAGCCGACAGATTTGAAGTGCAGCGGTCAACAGATTCCCTTTTCAGCGTGACAACCACCGTAAAAACCATCGACTTTGATAAGACTAAAACTTATTACAGTTTTATTGATGAAACCAGCAAGGAGAACATCAACGGAAAGTTATGGTACCGCATAAGGAGAACGAAGTCCGAGGCGAAATGGGGATGGGCGGTCTGCGCCAAGACCTCCATCGTCAAATCCATGACACA
>DAIDJX010000315.1 GCA_027451165.1 Prolixibacteraceae bacterium
ATAATTGATGCTAAAAAATTAGACATTTTATGAAATCAAACAATTGCCAGGTTAGAAAGTTCATGTCAGGCTTAAATCTGTTTAATCCGGCATAAAGGAAGCTGAATACTCCCACGGGGAGGATCCGGAGATCTGATAGTTAGAAATTTCCCAATGGCCTGTTACCCCCAAAGATTGTAATGCCAGATCAAAATGCGACATGGCAATGCCCATATCCACCCTTGGCAGGTCGGCCAATTTCAGTATCCGGTTGAGTAAGCTGACTTTCTTCGTATTATTGTCGCGTTTCAGGAAGAAATAGAAATTCCCGTTTTCTTTTACAATTCTCCAGGGTTGTTTATTGCTGGCTGAGGGGGCCAGTCTTACCATTTCCAGAGCAGTGGTAAATTCCCCAGCCTCTTCCCGTGTCAGTATTTTTGACGGACTGGAATTAAAAAAGAGTTCATTCCAATCTTTTCGGTTGTTCGATCCGGCCAGCTTCCGGATGGTATGTTTCCTGCTGTTTTCAGCTGGATACCCGAATGACACGACCGCCGGAAGAATTTCCCCATCGGCAGGCCTGATTATGTCGGAAAAACTGCTCCGGGTAAAGGTACCCCCCAGCCAGCAGCTTCCCAGTCCAAGTTGAGTGGCATAAAGAACAATAGATTCCATGGCATACCCGAAATCTTCCAGATTCAGCATCCCCTGTCCGGCGGTTCCGATGATAAATCCGGCGGGATTCCGTATAAAACCATAAGTTCCTAGCCCCCTCAGTTCACTGGTATGGTGGTCTGAAGCGCTGATGATCCTGAATCTCAGCGGTGTTCCGAAGGGCCCGGTGCTGATGGCGCCTGCAAAGGCTTCCAGTTTCCGGAGCAACTCACCCTCAACCGGAGTTTTGAGGCACACCCTGCAGGAATACCGTTGGCGGATCAGGTCACTGGTGTTTGTGGTAAAATGGTCAGCCAACCTGTTTGTATGAAGGTTAATAATGTGGTTATCCATGCTTTTTATTGAAAATGCAGCCGTAAATATAAACGGTTTTTGATAAATCCGTCATTGTTTGTATTTTCATCCCTTTAAACCATGCTGGATGACAGACAAGCTTGACATAACGGTACGGATGGTCGAAGAAGAGGACATTCCTGAAATGACAACCCAACGACTGAATTATCTTTCGGAATTGCAGGGCGAAAAAGACCCTCAATACCTGGCAAAACTGGAAAGGGAGCTGATGGCTTTTTTCCGCAGGCACATCCGCGAAGGAAACTTTTTTGCACTGTTGGCAGAGTCTGAAGGTGAAATCCTGGGATATGGAGCTATGGTGCTGCGTTCCATTCCGGGTGACCTGAACCAACCATCTTACCTGGAAGGTGATATTCTGAACATGTACACCCTGCCTCATGCCCGGCAACAGGGGGTTGGCAGGATGATCCTCAGAGCGCTGGTTGAGGAAGCGCGCTCCCGCGGGTTGTCCAAAATTGGTCTGCATACTTCAAAAGACGGGGAGCATCTGTACCGCAGCTTTGGATTCAGTGAACCACAATATCCGTACCTGGAGATGATCTTGTAGTTTGTGAGGCAATCAACCCGTAGAAACAAGTTCTTGCCAGTTAAAAGTTTCCCCTCCTTGTTGAGGCTACTCTTTATACACAAAATAAACAGTATACGTTTCTGAAGTGATTTTATGCATCATAACATATCCGCAATCATCAAGGTAAATAAAATGTTTAAAAGCCTCGCTCCGATGATCATGGTTATTTTCTCTCTATCATCAGCGATGCCGGTATAAAACCGGGATTAATCTACCTGATCAGATTGTGATTAGGAGAATGATCCAATCAGACAAAGAAATGCGGCGTAGCCGTTATATCTTTGTTGAAATCCGGAATAATCCGGAATCAGAAGCAGTGTAGCTGCGAAATAAAATGAAGTGAGATTTCACCGCTACGCGGCTTTGTGTCGGTTGTGTTGAATCCGTTTCTACAAAGATTGAGCCGCCAAGCGGCTTGAATGCAATTAAGCAGGATATAACTTCAACTGAATTCCAGTCAATTATGAAGATTCTCTTTGCCTTTCTTACTTTCAAAACATGAATAATGTATCAAGGCTATTCTTTGATTTAACTCCGGAAAGATGTGTATAAAGAGTAGCCTGGCAAGGAGGGGAAACTGGCAAAACCGTCCGTAAAAAAAAATGACATGCATGCACCATCGTATATTTTATTTGTTATATTTGTCAGACAAATCATACACCTATGAAAAATCTGAAGATTAGTACCAGGCAGGTCACGCTGGTAGATCAGGTTGAGGAAAAACTACTCGATTTTTTTCAGAATAATGATTTACATCCCGGGGATTCCATTCCCAAAGAACAGGAACTGGCCGTTGCACTGGGGGTTGCACGAAGTGTTCTCCGTGAAGCGCTCAGCAGGCTGCGAATGTTGGGATTGATCGAAACAAGGCCGCGCAGGGGGATGATCCTGTGTGAGCCTTCCATCCTGGGATCCATGAAGAAGGTGATCAATCCGCGCATTTTGGGGGAAGAAACATTGTGTAACATCCTGGGATTCAGGGTGGCACTGGAAATGGGCATTTGTGGTTTGATTTTTCAGAATCTTACCCAAAAACACCTGGATGAATTGGAAGATATTGTAACCAGAGGTGTTGTGTTTGAAAACAACGAATATACCCCGGTGAGCGAATATGAATTTCATGCCAAGCTATATGAGATCACTGGAAATAAATCCATTATGGAATTTCAGGAGATCATCCATCCTGTGTCCAACTTTGTAAAAAACAAATTCAAGGACTTTATAGAACCGGTAAACAAGGAGTTGGCACAGCAAGGCAGAGTGGTCACACACAAAGATTTACTGGATTATCTGAAGAAAAGGGACAGGGATGGATTCAGGAAGGCGATGGAATCTCATTTTATTCCATACAACCGGTTGTTTACCTCAATAATCAACGGATCTCAAGAAATTGAACCAAATAGTTAATCAAGTATTACTCTAATAATTACCAAATGAATGCGAAAAATCTGCATGGATTAATAGCGGCCCCTTTTACGCCCATGACCGTCAAGGGTGAAATCAATCCGGAACCCATTCGGAAATACGCGCGCCACCTGATCGTCAATAAAGTGGCAGGCGCTTTTGTCTGTGGAACCACCGGAGAAGGCATCTCCATGACTACCGGAGAGCGGAATACCATCCTGAATGAGTGGATCACCCATTCCGGGAATGAGCTTAAAATCATTGCCCATGTGGGTGGCAATTCGCTTCCCCAAAGTATGGAACTGGCTGCTTTTGCTGAAAAACAGGGTGCCTATGCCATTGCTTCCTTTGCTCCTTCTTTTTTTAAGCCGGGAACTGCCAGGGAATTGGTGTCATTTCTGGCTCCTGTTGCTGCTGCTGCGCCGGATACGCCTTTTTATTTCTACCACTTTCCCTCTCTCACAGGAGTGAATATTCCGGTGATCAATTTTCTGGAAGAAGCTGACGGTAAAATTCCGACCCTCGCAGGAGTAAAATACACCCATTTTGACCTTTACGACATGCAACAGTGCATGGCATACGGGAATGGGCAATTCGAAATACTCCACGGGTATGATGAGGTGTTGCTGGGTGGCCTGGCGCTGGGACTCGGCGAACGAGGAGTAGGCCATCGTCGCCAATCCGAGCACGGCCCCGATCGCGCCGGAGGCGATGGTCAGTCCCCGCACCCCGGCCGCGGCCGTCTCAGCGCCCATCCCCATGGCCTGCAAC
>DAIDJX010000316.1 GCA_027451165.1 Prolixibacteraceae bacterium
GTTGTTGATATTTCCATTGGCCTGCGACAGGAATCCAACCAGTGTGGCAGGTTCATAACGGGCAAGCCCTTCTCCTTCCTTTACATAGTTGCTTTCATAATAGAAATTGCCCGATTGGTTCTTGTCCTGGTTCACCAGGTAGTTTATCCGGTAGGTTAAACCCTTCACCCAGGGGATGCTCACCAGAATGTAACTGTTCAAACGGTAACTGTTCCTGACATCCACATTGTCGCGGGTGTCGTCATCAACGCCCCACATGGGGTGTATCGCCGACTGGGTATAGGGATATTTTTCTATCAGTTTATTCTCCTCATCCCGATAATACACGCCATAGGGCGACATCATTTGTGCTGAAGAAATACTGGCGGCCACTCCGGAATAATCCCTCCGGGTATAACTACCGTCAACTCCCAACTCCAGCCATTTCGTAATGTTGGTTTTAAGTTTGGTCAACAGCGACAAACGGTTAAAATCGTCTCCCACGACAATCCCATTGTTCCCGTTCCAGGAAGCAGAAAGATAGTAGTTGAGGTTTTCAGCACCTCCGGAAAAGGAAAGTTGGTAATCCTCGATAACCCCCATCCGGGTGACTTTGTCCTGCCAAACCGTTTCCTTCCCGGCTGCCAGATTGGCCAATTCACCTGTTTTCATCCAACTGGTGGATCCTGCTGTGTATTTGTTCCTGTCGTTCACTGAAGTAATCCACTCCTCCCCGGTCATCATCACCGGCTTGTTCTGCCAGGTCTGAACACCATAGGATGCATTAAAGGTGATCATGGGTTTACCGATCTTTCCTTTTTTGGTGGTGATGGCAATGACGCCGTTGGCAGAACGGGAACCATACACTGCGGAAGATACTGCATCTTTCAGCACGTCAAAGGTGGCAATGTCGTTCGGATTGATGTCGTTCAGGCTTCCGGGGAAAATTACCCCGTCGAGAATGATCAGCGGATCATTGGAACCGCTGATGGAATTCTGCCCGCGAATATCCATGCTCGGCTCTCCTCCGGCGGTATTCGTAGCCCCGATGTTCAAACCTGCTACGTTCCCTTTCAGTGATTCGAGGGCATTGGTATTGGGCGCCAGGGCAACCGGAGAGTTCTCCATTTTTACAGAACTGACCGACCCGGTAAATTCCTGCCTTTTGGCCGTGCCATAACCGATGACAATCACTTCATCCAGGGCAAGACGGTCTTCCTCCAGCCTGACATCAAAAGTATTCTTACCGGCAGCTGCGAATTCCTGAGGTTTCATCCCTACAAAGGAAAAGAGAATGGTTTGTGCATTGGAAGGAATGACAAGGTTGAATTTGCCGTCGAGATCGGTTACCGTCCCGGTGGTAGTGCCTTTTACCACTACGGTAACGCCGGGAATCGGGTCTCCTTTATCGGAAACTACAGTTCCGGTGATCACCCTCGTTTGCTGCTGCAAAACGGGATTCCCGGAAGCATTTCCACCGGCAGGTCCAGCCAGAGCTGTCATATTGGTCCAGTTCATGAACAGGACCAGCATTGAAAACAAAACTATCCGTTTCATTTTCCTGCGGTTTTGCCCCTTTTTTTCAGTGAGGCGCCTGGTTTGGCTTTCTTTCATCAGTATTCATTTTAAGATTTGACAATGAAACTATCATTTTCAGGATAAAAACCTGATCTTTAATTCATTAGCTATCATAAACCATAGGCCGGTCTCTGATTATAATGGTTTGTTTACTACCTGTTAGAGCAATATTTCCGTTTTCGGTTTAATCCAAAAGGGAAAGAAAAAATTTACATTACTTATTTTGCTGAATATCAAAGTTTAAAAATTCCCTTTCAACAAAGATTCTATCAATGTCAGATGCCGTAATGTTTTGTAAAAGCGACTACTTTGGAAACATCAGGCAATTTACAAATTATACTTGTATTTTCGTGAACAGATTTTCCGTATTCTGAAATAGAATGAGCATAATAAAAATCTTTCTTTGGGTGTACCTGTCTGGAATGCTCCTGATCGGGCTCTTTTCATTTTTCAGGATCAGGACTTTTGCCGATTATTATGTTTCCGGGAAAAAAGGCGCCTGGTGGCAGATCACAGGAAGCCTTTTTGCTACCATTGTGGGAGGTTCCGCCTTGATGGGTACCGTAGAACTGGCGCAGAAAGCCGGTTGGGCAGCCATCTGGTTCCTGGGAAGCGCATCGGCCGGACTGGTCGTACTGGCATTTATTGCTCCCCGTGTGAGACAGCTTGGCCGGTATACCCTCCCTGAAATGATCTGCAATTTTTACGGACAGAAAGCCGACCGGGTGGCCAGTGTCATGATTCCTGCCGCCTGGCTGGGGATCATAGCTGTACAGATCATTGCCGGCGGGAAGATCCTCTCAGCTGTGCAGCTGATGAGTTACCCGCAGGGCGCCTTACTTTGCGCGGTCATTTTCATGCTATACACCCTGCTGGGCGGCCAGAAAAGCATCATTCAGACTGATTTTATCCAGGCCTTGATCATCCTGATCGTACTGATCGTTTTGTCGGTAATGCAATTTTTCCCTTCACCCTCCGGAAGCGCTGCTGAACCAATGCATTTCAACTTGTTCAACAACCAGTTCGGAGGAACAGACCTGCTGATCCTGCTCCTCACCTATTCAGTCACTTTTGTGGTTGGTCCGGATATTTATTCCAGAATTTTCTGTGCAAAAGACGACAAAACAGCCCGTCGAAGTGTACTGCTTACTGCCCTGTTGATCCTCCTGACCGCCGGAATGCTTACCTGGCTTACCCTGGCTTTCTCTTCCGGTCCCGGATCCGGATCCGGGAAACTGATTTTTCAGGGCGATGCATCCCTTCCCCCCTGGGCCATCGGTTTGCTGGTGGTATTGATGCTCTCGGCCATCATGTCGTCCGCTTCGGCTACACTCCTCACTGCTTCCATGATCCTTTCCGGATTAATCACCGGAGAACTTGACAACAAAAAATCCATGAACCTGACCAGGGCGCTTGTCGTGGTAACCGGAATCATGGCGCTGGCGCTGGCCTTGAAAGTCACCTCGATACTTACTGCCCTCCTCCTTTCCCTCACCTTTTTCAGCGGAGCTTTTATCCTGCCGGTACTTGCAGGGATCAGGGGATGGAAAGTGAACAAAGAGCGGGCATTTGCCGCCATGATCGCCGGAGGATTGACTGCGCTGACCGGGAAAGTGGTACAGGAATTCCTGAACCTGGATTGGGGATATGGGCTGATCATTGGAGCATATATAGTTAATGCTTTAATTTTGTTCAGTCCGCAAAGAATTCAGCTGCTTAAAAAGGGTTCAGTTATTTGAAATTAATAGTTATTTTTGCGCATAAACAGACAACCCGGAAGATGATAAACACAGCCTTGAAGATTAATTCCATTATTGCCCATGACCTGAAAGATGTCCTCGCTTCCATTTCAGGAATTGCGGATATTCTCATACAGAACTGGAATGATTTTGAAGAAGACGAAAAACTGGAAATTCTGAAAGAAATCAGGGATACGTCAGGTTCAACTATGCAGTTGCTTAATGATTTACTGGACTGGGGAAAAAAAGTGGAGAGAATCACTGAACCTGAAATACGTAATTTTGACGCGCTGCCGGTAATTAGCAGGATAATAAAATTAGCCAAACCATTCCTGAAAAGGAAAAAGGTGATCATCGGTGAGCAATTTCGGGAGCCAATTATCATCCGTGGTGATGAAAATATGTTTGCAGCTATTGTCCGGAATCTGGTGGCCAATGCCATTAAATCTTGT
>DAIDJX010000317.1 GCA_027451165.1 Prolixibacteraceae bacterium
CAGGTATCCCGCTTCAAACTCCAGTCCTTTCTGGAAGAGAATTTCCGGGGCAGAATCGAAAGTGACCGGTTTTCCTGAAGTCTTGAAAGATACCGGTGTAGGAATGACAGGTGGTATGCTGGAAATGTCCACATCTTTCAGGGAAAGGTTGTCCTGGTAACGCGAGGCGGCTGTCGGGACGAAGGCGCTTTCACCCTCTGCCGGCTGATCAAATGGTTCAATGGTGTAGGCAGTACAGGCAACAACTGCTTTTTCAACTCCCGATTGGTCATAAAAGACGAAATAAGGCCCGAGTGGGGCATCGCTTTCTTTGATCCAGGGCCGGTTGGCCTCGATTTGAAGTTCTATGGACTGGCCCGGTTTCAGGGAGAACCCTTCCGTCGGGGTAAGTTGGTGCCAGTCTCCGCTGATGCGCGAAATAGCCACATTGCCACTGCATGATTTGATGTTGCGGGGGAACTGGCTGTAGAACAGCGCCCAGTTCTTATCATTCAGTGTAAAATTGCTGTTGTTTTCAAAGGTAAATCTGGCGGTATAGCCGGGGGTTTCCCCTATGAAACCTTTCCAGGTGACCTTGATTTGGTCGCCGGTGGGGATGGGTTGGGTGCAATGTGTGAGCAGCATTCCGATGAGACTTAAAAAAACCAGAGCATATGTTCTATTCATAATTAAATTATTTTTAGATTGGCTTAATTTTTCCTGCTTAAAGATAGAAGTTAGGATTGATTTTGAAAAATAATACCTGAATTTATGAACCAAAATGTTCGTTTAATCTCGCTGGATGCCTTCCGGGGGTTTACCATTGCCGCCATGATCATGGTGAACAACCCGGGAAGCTGGAGCAGTGTCTATGCTCCGCTGCTGCACAAACCATGGCATGGGATCACCCCTACCGACCTGATCTTCCCCTTTTTCATTTTCATTGTGGGTGTTTCCATCGCACTGGCCTATACCAAAAGGCTGGAATTGGGATTACCCCGAAAAGAAATGTTTGGTAAGATTGTCTGGAGGTCGGTGAAGATATTTTCCGTGGGTATACTGCTGGCTTTCTACTCCCGGGTGAACAACACTGCGGAAGGATTTTCCCATCTGGCGGGGATCCTCATTGTTTTGTTTCTGATGACTGTTTTGATGCTTCCTGAATTTCAGTTCAAAAGTAAAGCAGCCCATTGGGTTCAGACCGGGCTAAACATACTGGCGGTAATACTGATAACCGGAATTATTGCCATCCATATCAAAGATTTGCGGATCGCCGGCGTGCTGCAACGCATAGCCCTGGTGTTTCTGGTGTGTGCTGTGCTTTTTCTCACTGTAAAATGGAAAACACAGGCCATCATTGCCGGAACCATTCTTTTGCTTTACTGTTTTGCAATGACAGTAATTCCCACCCCGGGTTATGATACAGCCATGTTGGAGCCCGGGGTTAACCTGGCCGCCTGGATAGACTCGTTTCTGACGCCGGGCAGGTTGATTCATAAAATCCCGGAAACTGCTGCCGCCGCTTTTCCCTTCATCTGGGCCTGGGATCCGGAAGGCTTGTTCAGTACCCTGCCGGCAATTGCTTCCGGGATTACAGGGATGCTGGCGGGTACCCTTCTGGTGAGTAAGAAAAGTGTGGAACAGAAAGTGATCTGGCTGTTTGTGGCCGGATTTCTGTCGGCGACCGCCGGCGTGGTGTGGAGTTGGTGGTTCCCGCTGAACAAGCCGATCTGGACCAGTTCCTATGTGCTGGCCACCTCCGGACTTGCGGCCATGACCCTCGCCTGCAGCATCTGGCTGGTGGATGTGCTCGGTTATAAGAAAATGGCCAAACCCTGGGTGATTTTCGGCTCCAATGCCATCGGGGTATACGTGCTGGCTGGTTTGATAGGCTATCTGTTCTATGGCGGCCATTTCGGCGGGAAATCGCTGAAAGGCCTTTTTATGGAATCTTTTATTGGAATGGGCCTCGAACCGAAATTTGTTTCCCTGTTGGCCGCACTGCTCTACATCGGAATTTTGTTTGTGCCGGCGTGGGTGATGTATAAGAAAAGGGTATTTATTAAGCTATAATCTATTTGTATGATTAACTAACCAGATAGTATTCCCATATTATAAATTGGTATTTGTGATTAATATTTGAATTAGTCTTTTACCGACTAAATAACAATGATGATATAAAACCGTAATAAATCCTGTTTTTAGGGGATGTTAAGGGATTTCAATCTGATATATTGGGAAAACTGAAAACAACACAGGTTTGCTCAAAGATCTCCTTATTGTCGAGAATCTTTGGCAGTTATGTGGGAATATTTTTTTCAGGCGGGCTACCGCAGGGTCAACCTGAATTCATCACAAATTATCGGACGACCTGACAAATTTTGCAGCCAGATCGGGATCGGCCATGTCTTTGTCGAAGGGGAACATGGGCCTGAGAATTCGTTTATAGTCCAGTCTTTCGAGGTCCTGATCCACTCCGCCTGGGGTAAGCGCCATGATCCAGTCAGCCCTCATGTCGTAAAGTTCCGGTACCAGGTATCCGATTTTCACCACGACAACATTGGTTTCACGCGGGTTGAGTCCCAGCCTTGTAAAGTCCTTTTCGTAATGGTAGGGTTTACGCTTTTTGGTAATGATGACTTTGACACTTCCGGTCTGCACGACCACCTCTGTTTCCGCCGCTGGGTCTCCATGCTCAATGGCGGTGACTATTCCGGATACTTTAACCGGAGGGGCATAGCGGTGGTCAATGGCGGCGCCTGCAAGACCTTCCACTTTATTACCCACCCCGGCGGCAACGGCTTTTTCGACGAATTCAGGTCCTGGCAGGGATGCATAGATCATTGACGGGCCATCCTTGCTTTTAAATTCGTTCCGTTTGAGTATTTCGGTGAGGGTCCAGGTAACATCGCCGGCTCCTCCGGCAGTAGGATTATCACCCATATCACTGATGATAAAAGGTTTCACCTTGCTGGCCAGGGCTTTGTCGAGGCATTCGGGGAGGGGGGCCACCGGGGCTACAAATTCAAACTCACGGCGAACTTTCCAGAATGCAGAGGCCAGCTCTTCTGCAGCTCCGGCAACGGCATCCTTGTTGTCGCCGGTTACCATCACCACGGCATGATTGCGGGGTTCATCGGCCCAGGCATAGCCAATCCAGATGGCGGCATCAATGATGCCTTTGCGTTGAGTGATGGGATCAACCCTGGCATACAGGCTTTTGGCCGGCTCGATCCGGGTGCTGGTTTTCTCACCTGGAAGCAATATGGGCACCGGGATTTTCACTTTGAATGCAGGTTTCCCTTTTCCACTTTCCAGCCGGTCGAGCAGATTTTCGAGGGCCCGCTGTTTCGATTCCACTGCATCATCATGGGGAGCCAGCCGATAACAGGTGATCAGGTCGCTGTTTTCGGCTAACCTGTCGCTCACATTTCCATGCAGGTCCATCGAAGTGGAAATTACAGGTTGCTTCCCGACCACTTCCCGGATTCTGACGATAAAATCACCTTCGGGATCATCAAGTCCGACGACGCTCATTGCACCGTGGATATCGAAGAAAATGCCGTCGTAAGGAAGATTTTTCTTCAGGAGTTCCAGTGTTTCGTTCACCAGTTTTTCATAGGCTTCCCGTGTAACGATGCCACCGGGGATGGCATGACCGCGCAAGGTCGGAAACCATACAGCCCTGTTCCGGTCTGAAGAATCGGCTGAAAGAAAAGGGTAATAGGAGAAAACATCCTCGCCCCGCCGCACGCGGAAGGC
>DAIDJX010000318.1 GCA_027451165.1 Prolixibacteraceae bacterium
CAGGATGTTAAAGTGGTGATCAACAAGGATGTCAATACATTGATCGTCAACCTGCGGGATCTCTTTATTCCGGTCAGCTCCTATGCAAAATTCAATGAACAGTCCAGAATCACCATCGGGGATTGTTTGGAAAAAGAAGAAGCGGTGATCATTTTTCCGGCCGGAGGAATTTCCGTCATGACCCGGAGAGGTGTCGCTGACAGAAAATGGAAAAACGGTGTTACATATTTCTGCAGGGACCATCATGCAGATGTCTTACCGGTTTTTATCGGAGGGAGGTTCAGCCTGTTCTATTATTTTTGTCCTGAACGCCTGCGCCGCTTTCTCGTTGTACGGAATTTACTGCACCCGGCATTTAAAAAGATCAAAATCGTGATCGGAGATACCATATCTCATAAGGAAATTCCGGAGGGATCCGATATTTCAGGTTTTACCCTCCGGCTTAGATCAGCAACTTACCGGTTGGGCAAGGAGTGATGAAAATCAGGACTTCACTGCGCACCGGAAAAAGGTTGGAAGTGAAACCCTGATTATTTAAGGGCTTCAACAGCTTTTCCGGCGGCTTCAAGCGTGGGCTGGATGGTGATTTCGCGGCCCACAGCTCCTTTCATCCAAAGCTGGGGAATGATACGCCCCTGCACCAGCATGTGGGTGATCTCCGTGGCCATGTTCTTGCCGGTAACCTGCTGTTCGATCTGGAAATCAATCAGGTGACCCACCGGATAGTTCGACAGGTAAAGCGGATTGTCGATCATGTGGGAATAGATGGCCAGCAACGGTTCGTCGTTCCCTCCCAGAACGCCTGCATAGTATTTGTTCCAAACCTCTTTGGCGATGGTGATGACAGCTTCTTTCAACTGCGCCGGGGTAGTCTCCGGATGGGCATAGAGCCATTTCCACACCTGCATATCGACCAGGGAGACCCCCATGATCTCATAGCAGGACCAGAAATTATCCAGGGCCATCAAATGTTCCTTCATGGGGTCGTTGCCTTTAATGCCCAGGAGTTCCAGGTCACGCTTCTGGAAAAGGAAAGCCACGGCTTCGGTGAAGGCGGTATTGGGAACACCGTTGAGCATAAAATAGTCGACATCATTCATGGTAATGGTTTGCTCCACACAGTGCCCGAATTCGTGGACGGCAATGTTGTAACCCTTGAAATCCATGCCACCGGAACCGACACGGGTACGGAGGTGGGCCAGGTCATTTTTCATACCCGCGCCCCAGGCATGGCCGGCGCCCCGGGAAGCATCAACGGTGACCAGCGCGCTGATCCTTTGGGCTTCCGAAGGTGTCCACCCCAGTTTTTGCATGATAAGGGGCAAATCCTTCCTGACAGCCTCCGTGGTGGGATATTTTTTGGTGGTGAGGGCAGTCAGCTGCTCCTCAGGAATTCCTCCGGCAGCCCTGAAGCCATTGTACCAGATGTCGAAAGGCTCAAGTGGCCTGCCCAGCCGCTGGCTGATCAGCGCTGCAACCTCCTTCACAACAGGTGAAGAAACCAATTCAGTAAAAAGCTTTTCGATGTCTTCCTGCGGAATTTCCATCCCGTCTTCGAAGGCGCGGGTAATATAGGTCGGGGAATACGGAGTGAAATTATCCATCTGTTTCAAAGCCCGGAAGTTGGCCAGCAGCACCTCATAACGTTTATCAGGTTCAGGAGTGGCGGTAACCTCAGCCCCATTGCGGCTTATCTTGTTGGCAAAGGGATCCCAGTAAACATCGCCCTTGTTGATCACCTCCTGTGGGATCGACTGGTCGATAATGCGTTGCATCACTTCGTAGATCATCCTTTGTTTGACCAGCCCGTTTGCGGCGGCATAATCCGATTTGAGCTCGTCGCGCAGGCCCCAGTGGGTGATCAGTTTCAGTCCCTCCGGAAAGAGTCGGGTGCCCGTGGAGTCGATCAGTTTGTCCATGAAGATGTTGTAGCCTGAAATATAAGTGTCGGCAGCGGTCAACGTCTCGGAGACATTCTGGATGATACCGGCGGGAACCCTTGATGTGAATTGGTCACCCATGCGGGCATACGCCCACTCCCGGCGACTCCATTTTTCACCAAGTTGCGTTTTCTCCTTCAGGGAGTAGTAAGGAAAGTTAAGAGCGGTCAGAAAAGCAATCTTGTTGGCGAAAAAGTCGTCAGTCAGGTGAGCAGCTGCATTGTAGCTACCAAACATCAGGTCGACAGGACCGGGTTCCGGGCCATCCAACTGCAAGGGTTCCTTAAGCAATACATCCATTTTATGGAAGTAACCGCTGAAAATCTCCAGGTTGCGCTCCAGCTTTTTGTATAACGCTTCCAGTTCTGCTTCGCCGGCGACAAAATGACTGTTGCAGAATTCCGTGAAGTCCCCCGGAGTACCGTCGGTTTCCCGCCAGAGGGAGGCAGCCTGCCTGACGCCACGGTCGATCCTGAAGGATGCATTTTCACCAAACTTTTCCTTCAATGCTTTAATAGTTTCAGCGATAACCGGCTCTCCAATGGTCATTGCCACCGGTGGTGCCGCCTGCTTTTTCACTTCTGAGGTACAGTTGCTTAAAATTACAGCCATCACGATCAGGATAACAGATTTGTTCATAGCTCCAAAATATTTTGTTTACCTGGTTAATTTCACAGACTTTATTCTTTAATTGTCATCGACGGACAAAGCAACACCTTACCCGCTGTCATATTATTTAAATAATCTTCCATTCCGCTTTTAAACGCTTCCAAAGGTATCTTCTTTTGGATGGTAATCTCATTACCAGCAGAAATGATTTTCCTGGCCTTTTTTGCTGTTTCCAATATTTTAAAAATGGATTGCTCTGCTATCCAGGTCGATAACCAAAAACCCCTGACTCTCTTCCGCTTAAATATTATATCCTGCACATTTGCAGAAATTGATTTTTCAGCTGACAAGGCGCCGTAGACGTGCACCTCACCGCCATCAGGCAGGGCGTTGAGGAGATTGTATGTGCTGGTACTGCCAATGGCGTCGAAAGCGATTCTGGCATTGTAGAGCTCGCAATACGTGCGCAATTCGGCCAGGTAGTTCTCTTTGCTGCTGTTTAAAATATGTTTTGCACCTATGCTTTTTAGAAGATCAACTTGCTCCTGGCGGTGCACCACATTGATCAGGGTAATGTTTGCATCTGCACAGGCCTTGATCAGAAAACGCCCTAATGCACTGGCAGCGGCAGTGTTCACCAAAGCCTTGCATTTGTTTTTCCTGCAAATGTCTACCATTGCGAGTGCAGACATAGGATTAATCAACAACATGGAACCTTGATCGGATTGGATTTTTTGTTTCAGGGGAACCACAAAGGAAAAGTCGGTGACCATGTATTCAGCCCAGCTTCCATTACCCTTTGTAGGTGCAAAACAGGCTACTTCTTTTCCAAGGAGCCGTTTTGCCATAAAATTACTTCCTGTGGCCACTACCTGACCACTCGCTTCAAAACCGGGAATTACCGGCAATTGTTTCGGTGAGGAGTAATGTCCCTGAAGAAAAGATGCATCTGAAGGATTGATCGGTGAGGCTTCAATTCTTATCAGAACTTCCCGTTTTCCAGGTTTGGGTACATCCATTATGCGCACCTCAGGCGGTACACCAAATTGTGTCAACCATAAGGCTTTCATTTTGTTCGTGGGTAGTTGTATGTTCATAATTAATTTTTATGGTATTTCGTATTAATCAATGAAATAATAAATCAGAGTTCCCCGGTTTTCTAAATCACCTTATTGAATATATAAAAT
>DAIDJX010000319.1 GCA_027451165.1 Prolixibacteraceae bacterium
ACCGGGTGCCAACATCAACTACAGCACCGGTTATGCTATTTTTGAAGCTACACACGGTACTGCGCCGAACATAGCGGGAACCGGCAAGGCAAATCCGGGCTCCCTTATCCTTTCAGGGGTGATGATGCTCGAATACCTCGGTTGGGATATAGCCGCGGAGCATGTTTACGATGCTTTTGACCATACCTTCTCAAAAAGGAGAGTCACTTCTGACCTGTTTAACCACATGGAAGGTGCCACGTTGCTCTCTACGGAAGAGTTTGCCCGGGAAGTCATTGCCAATATGCACTAACCATGAAAGAAAAATCTTAAATCTAAAGTCTTAATATAAGCTGAAATAAATTAAATCCGAAATCTCAAATCCGAAATCCGAAATTAAAAATTGACATCATGGAATATATTAAAAACAGATTTTTTCAGCGTGCCAGCAGGTGCACTGCTGAATACCAGCGAATCAGAAAAGAATATGGCGATAAGGTAATCGGACAGGTAACCATTGACCAGGTCCTTTCCGGGCAAAAGGGGATTCCCGCCCTGGTGTGTGACACCTCAAAACTGGATGCCAATGAGGGTATTCGATTCCGGGGATTTAACCTTCCGGAACTAAGGGAAAAACTGCCGAAACTGACCACGGAGGGTGAACCGCTTCCCGAGGGGCTTTTCTACCTGATGCTGATCGGTGAAATCCCGGAAATGGATGATGTTATGAACATTTCCCGCGACTGGGCCACCCGTTCCCATGTGCCGCAGCATACCTTTGATGTGATCGATGCCATTCCCAAGGTAGCCCGTCCCATGACTTTCTTCACCGCAGCCATTATTTCCATGGCAAGTGAATCAGTATTCCAGAAGGCTTACCGCGCTGGTGTCCACAAAAAATTCTACTGGGATTTCATGTACGAAGACGTCATGAACCTGATCGCAAAATTGCCCAGGGTGGCTGCCTATATTTACCGCCGTCTTTATCACAATGACCATCACATTGAACCCAACCCCACACTCGATTGGGCGGGAAATCTCGCTTACATGATGGGATTCGACAACCTTGAAGTAAAAAGACTGCTCCGGCTGTACATGGTGATACATGCCGACCATGAAGGGGGAAATGTCTCCGCCCACGCCACCCACCTGGTAGGCTCTGCATTAAGCAATGCCTATTACTGCTTTGCAGCAGGAATGACAGGCCTTGCAGGTCCATTACACGGTTTTGCCAACCAGGAGGTTATCCATTGGTTGTTTGAGATGATTGAAAACCTGGAAACTGATGAACCCTCCGATGAGCAAATTGCGGGATACATTGAGAAAACGCTGAAGGATGGCCGCGTAGTCCCGGGATATGGTCATGCCGTTCTCCGGATCACCGACCCGCGGTTCACGGTACAGCAGGAATTTGCCGAAAAATATGTCAAAAATGACAGTCTGGTTAATCTGGTCAACAACATCTACCGGGTGGCGCCTCCCATTCTGGAAGCCACAGGAAAAATCAAGAATCCATGGCCAAATGTGGATGCATTCAGCGGCGCATTGTTGCATCACTATGGAATAACGGAGTATAATTTTTACACGGTTCTTTTTGGCGTTTCCAGAGCGCTGGGTGTACTGGCCCAACTGATCCTTGACAGGCTCTACAATGTGCCGATCGAACGACCGAGTTCCTTCCCCCTCTCCTGGTTCAAGGAGAAAGCCGAAGGAACAAAGGAAGGGTGCTGATTTTGTTCTTATAATTTTATGCTACCAGGGCTGCCGGGAAAGTTCCCGCGCAGCCCTGGTTTTTAGTATTTAACTGGCTTTCCCGGATAATATCAATAATATCAATTGAATCCCGGTGGTAAACTTTCCTGGGGTTTAGCAACTTTTACACTATCTACCATATATTTCGTTTCTCCAACCCAGGGAAGTACCCCATTCTTTTCACTGTAATGGATCACAATATACTCACCCTGAATCTGTTCCAACTTGTTGGCTACTGCTTTATCTTTCACTGAAAAGAAAAACTTCTCAGAAGCAATGGCCATGTTGTTGCTGCTCCGGACACTGCTCAGGATCATTTCCCCTTCATAGGTTTTGAATATGTTTCCCTTTTTGGAAAATTTCTGCAACAAACCTGCCCTGTATCCTTCACTGTAGGTGAAAAAATACTTCCAGTAAATAAAGGATCCAAGAATTAAAATCACCAGCAATAGGATCCAACCGGTAAATTTTTTCATGTTTTTTAAATTATTAGGTTCAACAGACAAACTTAATAAAATTCAGCTTCGGTTTTTCAGGTTTCCACCGATAAAATTCCTGTCATTCAACATCAATGATTCCTTTGTGGTACTCCTGAAGGGATTTCACCTGGTAACTACCGTTCCGGCGTTCTTTGATTCCTTTCGTGGCAGCCAGAGCCGCTGATGTGGTGGTTATATAAGGAATTTTATACTTGATGGCATTTTTACGGATGTATGAATCATCGTATTCACTCAGCTTCCCGGCAGGTGTATTCACCACCAGCTGTATTTCCCCGTTTTTGATGGCATCCACAATATTTGGCCTTCCTTCGTACACTTTCAGAATAGCTTCATTTTCTATCCCGACGGACCGCAGGAAATCACTGGTTCCCTTTGTGGCCAGTATCCTGAAATTCATCTCCCGGAAATTCCTCGCCGTCTCCACAATTTTTTCCTTGTCACGATCAGCTATGGTAATCAATACCGTTCCACTGACAGGCAGGCTGGTTTGGGTGGCTTCCTGAGATTTGAAAAAGGCCAGTCCATAAGACTCCGCCATTCCCAACACTTCTCCGGTGGAACGCATCTCCGGGCCCAGCAAAGGATCGACTTCCGGAAACATGTTAAATGGAAATACCGCCTCTTTAACACCGTAATGACTGAATTTTTTCTCCTTCAGGTTAAAATCAGACAGTTTTGCTCCCAGCAGGAGCCGTGTAGCAATGGTGGCCATCGGTATGTTACAAATCTTACTGACGAGCGGAACTGTTCGGGATGCTCTTGGGTTGGCTTCCAGGATATAAACCACATCTTCATATATGGCATACTGAATATTCATCAACCCCACCACTTTCAGTTCAATGGCAATCTTCCTGGTATATTCCTTGATGGTTTCAATGTGTTTCTCTGTCATGACCACAGGTGGAATCACACAGGCAGAATCTCCGGAATGGATACCGGCATATTCGATGTGCTGCATAACAGCCGGAACAAAGGCATCAATACCGTCAGAAAGTGCATCTGCCTCCGTTTCAATGGCATCCTCCAGGAACTTATCAATCAGCAGGGGCCGGTCAGGTGTTACGTCTACAGCAGCAGTGACATACTGAACGAGCATCTCCTCATCGTTGATGATCATCATCCCCCTGCCTCCCAACACATAGGAAGGACGGATCATCAGCGGATAACCGATCCTTCCGGCAATTTCCAAAGCTTCCTGAAGATTGGAGGCCATTCCCGATTCAGGCTGAGGAATGCCCAATTTTTGCATGATTTGACGGAACCTGTCCCTGTCTTCTGCCAGGTCGATGGTTTCCGGAGAAGTTCCAAGAATTTTCACTCCGGCTATCTCCGGCGCGTGAAAAACTCTACGAGTTTTGATGGTGGGTTCCTCTCCGAAATGATTTGGCTCCCGCGCCGGAATCTCAGCAGCAGTTCGCGCCGCTGCCGTCTGCGCAGCCAGCACAGGTTCTGCCGGCGCCGCCGGCGCGATCGCAGCCTCTCCGGCCACATCGCCGGCC
>DAIDJX010000320.1 GCA_027451165.1 Prolixibacteraceae bacterium
CCACGCCCCTTTTTCTTGCCCCTATGGAGGATGTCACCTACCTCTCCTTCCGGTACATGTGCAAGAAATATGGCGCCGATGTGATGTATACGGAATTTGTCTCTTCCGAGGCGCTGGTCCGGAATGTGTCAAAAACCAAAAGGAAAATGTCTCTGTTTGATTTTGACCGGCCGGTGGCCATTCAGATTTACGGGCACAATCCTGATTCCATGGTCGTTGCTGCACAGGTGGCGGAAGAGGCAGGGCCTGACTTCATCGACATCAATTTCGGGTGCCCGATGAAAAAGATCATCCGTCATGGTGCCGGCGCCGCTTTGTTGCTGGATCTGCCGAAAATGCAGGAAATGGCGGAAAGGATCGTAAAAGCGGTAAAATTGCCGGTAACTGCCAAAACGAGGCTGGGCTGGGATGAAAACAACAAGAACGTGATGGAGGCTGCCCTGCGCCTGCAGGATGCCGGAATTGCCGCCCTGGCCATCCACGGGCGCACCCGCAACCAGTTGTACAGTGGCAACGCCGACTGGACGCTGATCGGAGAAGTAAAAAGCAATCCGGCCATCCGGATTCCCATCATCGGAAATGGGGACATCAAAGGGCCGCTGGTGGCAGCAGAACTGCTCCGAAACAGCGGTGTCGACGGGCTGATGATCGGGCGCCCGGCCATCGGCCGACCCTGGATTTTCCGGGAAATCAAACACTATTTCTCCACCGGTGAAATTTTGCCTCCTCCCACGGTGGCAGAAGTGGTGGAGAATGTCAGGGAACAGCTTCGCCTCAGCATCGGATGGAAGGAAGATGAGAAACGAGGCATTATGGAGATGCGCCGGCATTTGGCCAAATATTTCCCGCATCTGCCCGATTTCCGAGAGCTGAAAATCAGACTGCTCAGGGCTGAACATTATCCGGAAGTGGATACCATTCTGGAAGAAATCGGGGAAAGATACCGGGATATGCGGGTGGATTATACCGATATATCTTTAAGCTGAAGCCATGTTGAAAAAGTATGCCCGCTATTTCACTGACCCTGCCCTTCAGGATAAACTCCGGCGATTTGCCGGAAAGGCCGGTCAGCAGCTGGTTTATGGTGTACTGCTCCTCTATTACAGTATGGTATCACCCGATGTTCCGCTGAAGAAAAAAGCTTCCATCGCTGCCGCATTAGGCTATTTCATTTTTCCTTTTGATTTTCTGCCCGATTTGCTGCCACTGGTCGGTTTTGCCGATGACCTGACTGTAATTCTTTTTGCACTGAAACAGATATCAACAGCCCTGACCCCTGAAATCAGAAAACAGGCCGGGGAAAAAATGGAACAATGGTTCAGGCGGGCAAACCGGGAAAAAATGAGCGCTCTGGAAAGAAGGATTGCGCTTGGTGCAAAAACAGAAGGATATCCTAGGCGAGGGTAAGCTGCCGGAAGATATTTTCGAAATTTTGTTGCTTTTCCATCAGGGTAAGCAGTCCATCGCCATTTTGAACGGCAAAACGATAAATTTCAGGCCGTATGTCGTCCGTTCCGGGAGAAGTGATCAGCCATCCCTTCCCTTCCGGTGATACACCGGAAACCCCCGGAATCTTTATCAGCTCAGCCGGGTCAACGGGGCGTTGGAATTCAACGAATACCACCTGCTGAGGACTCAACTGGTTATCCCTGAGGGTTGCCAGCGGACTGTCGGCGACCAGTTTCCCCTGGTTGATGATGACTACCCTCGGACAAATCGCTTCTATTTCCTGTAAAATATGGGATGAAAGCAGGACTGTTTTTTCCTTGCTGATTTCGCTGATCATTGCCCTTATTTCCTTCAGCTGGTTGGGATCCAGACCGCTGGTGGGTTCGTCGAGGATGATCACCTCCGGATCGTGGATCAATGCCTGGGCCATGCCGACCCGTTGCCGGTATCCTTTGGAAAGGGCACCTATCTTTTTATGACGCTCCGGCCCCAATCCTGTCAGTTCAATCATCTCTTTCACCCTGGCCTGTCTGTTTGGCAACTGGTATAAGCCTCCGATAATATCCAGGTATTCAGTAATATAAAGGTCGGAATAGAGCGGATTGTTTTCCGGAAGATATCCGGTCAGCCGTTTAATTGCGGAATGGTCACAGGTTACTTTTTCCCCGTTGATCAGCACTTCCCCTTCATCGGCGCTCAGAAAGCCGGTAATGATTTTCATCAATGTTGATTTACCGGCGCCGTTGGGTCCCAGAAACCCCACCAGTTCTCCTTTCCGGAGGGTAAAAGAAACTTTGTCAAGCGCTTTCTGGGCTCCGTAAAACTTGGAGACCTGCTGAATTTCGACCGTCATACCTGTAAATTGATGAACAAAAATAAGCTAATCTTTTTATTTCCGGGTGAATGGATTAAATTTGCATCTCAGGTTGTAATACAGCTTATGGATAACCCGAATTTTAAATACGTCAACGACTTATGTCGTTATCAGCGGATGAAAACGCCCGAAGTCATGATCGGGTCCATACCGTTGGGGGGAGATCAGCCTCTCCGGATTCAATCCATGACCGATACAGACACAAGGGATGTCGATGCAACGGTAAACCAGATCATTTCCATCATTAAAGCCGGCGCCGATTATGTCAGGGTCACTGTGAAAGGCCTGCGCGATGCCGAGAATCTGGAGCTGATCAAAAATGAACTGGAGAACAGGGGATACACCAATCCGCTGATTGCAGATATTCATTTCAATCCTAAATTGGCCGAAATTGCAGCACGCTATATTGATAAGGTGCGCATCAATCCCGGGAATTTTTACGATAAGAGAGCCGTTTTTGAACATTTGATCTATACCGACGATCAATACCGGGAGGAGTTACAGCGAATTGAAGAGCAGTTTATTCCTTTTCTGGAAATTCTGAAGAAAACCAATACAGCGCTCAGGATCGGCGCCAATCAGGGCTCGCTTTCCGACCGGATCATGAGCCGTTACGGGGATACTTCCACCGGTATTGTGGAATCAGTGATGGAGTTTCTGCGCATCTGCAAAAAAGTTGATTTCAAAAATGTGGTCATATCCATCAAGTCAAGCAATACCCGGATCATGGTCTATACCGTCAGGTTGCTTTGTTACCGGATGCGGATGGAAGATTTGACTTTCCCTTTACACCTGGGGGTTACCGAGGCAGGGGAGGGAGAAGACGGACGTATCCGTTCCTGTGTGGGTATTGGCGCTTTGTTAGCCGACGGCATCGGGGATACGATCCGGGTTTCACTTACTGAAAAGCCTGAACGGGAAATCCCTGTGGCGCAGAAGCTGATTGCTCATTTCCGTTCCTACCTGGATCATCAGCCCATTTCAGCGCCCCTCCATGCCCAGACCAATCCTTTCGAGTATGAACGAAGAAGTACCCGTCCGGTGATGAATATGGGAGGCCGGTATCTTCCCGTGGTCATCGCCGATCTTGGAGAGAAAGCCCTTCAGGAAATACTGCCCATTCGCGGGAAACTCATCCCTGATTATTTTCTGTCCGGGAACAAGGTGCTGGATATCCATGGCAATTCCAATCCGGTTATTTCCCTGGAAGAGTACCTGTTTGAAAGCACCCGCTGGGGGAGAATGAAGTTCATCCGGACCAACAAAATGGAGTTCGACCGGTTTATGGAACGGCACCCCGAAATCATGACCAAGCTGAAACAAACCCGGAAAACGGTGCTGATGCTGGAAAGCAATAACAAAAATCCTTTTGCGGAATTGCGTGCCTTTTTCATGGTGCTGG
>DAIDJX010000321.1 GCA_027451165.1 Prolixibacteraceae bacterium
TTCGCTTTTTCTGAAGCAGTCGGTATGGGTTTGCCGCTCTGGTTACCCAAAGGGGCTCAGTTGCGGGGCAGGTTGGAGGAATTTCTGAAAAAAATACAGAAGAATTTCGGGTACGACCAGGTGATCACTCCTCACATCGGGGACGTACAACTTTACAAAACATCGGGGCACTATGAAAAATACGGAAAGGATTCTTTCCAGGTGATCAAAACTCCGGCTGAAGGAGAAGAGTACATGCTCAAACCGATGAATTGCCCGCACCACTGCGAGATATACAAGACCAAACCGCGTTCTTACAAGGATCTGCCGGTGCGAATGGCAGAATTCGGTACTGTATACCGGTATGAAATGAGTGGGGAACTGCATGGGTTAACAAGGGTTCGTGGATTTACACAGGATGACGCGCATCTCTTTTGCCGTCCCGACCAGTTAAAAGAAGAATTCAAGAAAGTGATCGACATTGTCTTCATCATTTTCAAGGCGCTTGATTTTCAGGACTATAAAGCGCAGATTTCCCTGCGTGACCCTGAAAAACCGGAAAAATACATTGGGTCGGCTGAAAACTGGGACAAGGCCGAACAGGCTATAGTGGAGGCCTGTGAAGAAAAAGGACTGAAAACGGTCACTGTATTGGGTGAAGCTGCCTTTTACGGCCCCAAACTTGACTTTATGATACGGGATGCCCTGGGCAGAAGCTGGCAGCTGGGTACCATCCAGGTCGATTATAATCTTCCGGAGCGTTTCCAGCTGGAATACATCGGATCAGACGATAAGAGGCACCGGCCGGTAATGATTCACCGGGCGCCATTTGGTTCCATGGAACGCTTTGTTGCTGTACTGATCGAACATACCGCCGGTAAATTCCCGCTTTGGCTGACACCGGAACAGGTCGTCATTTTACCCATCAGCGAAAAATTTAACGATTATGCCCGTAAAGTTTCAAATCTGCTGAATTTTTCCGATATTCGCGCCGTTGTCGACGACCGTAATGAAAAGATTGGCAGGAAGATACGGGATAATGAACTGAAGCGGATACCTTATCTGCTTATTGTCGGCGAAAAGGAAGAAGAAACCGGAACTGTTTCCGTCAGGCGCCAGGGCGAAGGCGACAAAGGCGCCATGACTACGGAAGAGTTTGCCGGAATGCTTCTGGAAGAAGTAAAAAAACAATTAACCGGATTATATAACTAAATTTAGGAGGACATTACAATAGCCATTAAGAAAGTTATTACGCGGCCTGGAATACCGGAGAGTAAAAGTAATGATCCCGGCGCCAATTTTCGGGTCAATGAGAAAATCAGGGCTCAGCAGGTTCGCCTGGTAGGCGAAAATATTGAAACGCCCGGTATTTACTCCCTCAGGGATGCACTTAGGATTGCCGATTCGCAGGATTTGGACCTGGTTGAAATTTCACCCAAGGCTGAACCCCCGGTGTGTAAGGTGATCGATTATTCCAAGTTTCTCTATCAGCAGAAGAAGAAGCAGAAAGAGATTAAAGCCAAAACGGTACAGGTGGTGGTTAAAGAAATCCGCTTCGGCCCTCAGACCGATGACCATGACTTTAATTTCAAGCTTCGTCATGCTGAGAAATTCCTTCAGGAAGGATCTAAAGTGAAAGCTTTTGTCTTTTTTAAAGGAAGATCCATCCTTTTTAAAGAGCAGGGTGAAATCCTCCTGCTGAAATTTGCCACTTTACTGGAGGAATTTGGTAAAGTAGAGCAGCTTCCGAAACTGGAAGGCAAACGTATGACCATGTTTATTTCACCGAAAAAGAAATAGTAAATCCGTAATTAAAAAGCAGGAAAATGCCAAAAATGAAGACCAATTCCGGCGCTAAGAAAAGATTCAGATTGACCGGAACAGGAAAGATTAAGAGAAAACATGCTTACAATAGTCACATTCTGACTAAGAAGACTAAGAAGCAGAAGCGGAAACGTAACCTTGGTTACTGGACCACCATCGACTCTACCAACATCAGCAATGTGAAGCTGATGCTGAACATGAAATAAAAACGAGATGAGATAATTAGTTGACAACCAGGTGATTGTGCCTTAAGTTCCCTGAAGGACGCCAATCGCCAAAAAAAGAAAAAGTATGCCAAGAAGTGTAAACCATGTAGCATCACGGGCCCGAAGGAAAAAATTACTGAAATTGACAAGAGGTTATTTCGGTTCCCGTAAAAATGTCTGGACAGTAGCCAAGAACACCTGGGAAAAGGGACAGCAGTATGCCTACCGTGACCGGAAAGTAAAGAAAAGAAGTTTCAGAGCGCTCTGGATTCAGCGTATCAATGCAGCCGCAAGGATGGAAGGCCTTTCCTACTCAAAGCTGATCAACCTGCTGAAAAAGAGCAATGTGGAAATCAACCGGAAAGCGCTGGCAGATCTTGCCACCAACCACCTGGATGCTTTCAGGGCTGTTGTGGAAAAGGTGAAATAAGTATTTTCAACGGTGAAATGAGCCCCGATACTACGGGGCGAATTACACCTGTTTCAAAGAAACATTTTTGTTGAAGGATATTTAATAAACAGGTGAAATAAACGAAACCCGGAAAGTTTTTTCCGGGTTTTGTATTTTCATACGAATCAATAATTTCAAAATTACGCCAAATTATGTTTTTTGGCATAGTACACCGATCAATTTTGGCTAATTTTGCGGAAGTTTTAAACTGTAAACTTAAATTTTCTATACCATCATGAAAGTGCTTAATGATATTATTGCGAATGCAAAAAAAGCTAAGAAACGTATTGTTTTACCGGAGGGTCTTGAGCCCAGGACTTTACGGGCTGCTGACATCATCCTCAGGGATGGGATTGCCCGCCTGATCCTGCTGGGAAATCCTGAACTGATCAGACAGGAAGCTGAAAAACTGGGTGCCAACATTAATCAGGCGGTAATCGTGGATCCGAAGACTGACCCCCGGCGGGAACAGTATGCCACCATGATGACAGAAATTCGCAAAAGCAAGGGATTGATCATGGAAGATGCCCTCCATTTGTTGGACGATCCACTCTATTTTGCACCCATGATGATCAAATCGGGGGATGCCGATGGCGAACTGGCTGGCGCCATTAATGCCACCGGTGATGTTCTCCGCCCTGCATTTCAGTATATCAAGACCTCACCGGGTGTTAGCGTGGTTTCAGGATGCTTTCTGATGTTCATCAACGATCCCAACATCGGCCATGAAGGAATCCTGGTCTTTGCCGACTGTGCCGTCATGCCCGATCCTGATGAGCGCCAGTTGGCTGAAATTGCTGTAACCACTGCCCAGACCGCCAAAGCCATCATTGGATTAGATCCCAGGGTTGCCATGCTGAGTTTCTCCACCAAGGGAAGCGCTTCGCACGACCTGGTCGATAAAGTGGTAAAAGCCACCAAACTGGCGATGGAGATGGCCCCGGATCTCAAAATTGAAGGGGAATTACAGGTGGATGCAGCTCTCGTTAAGGAAGTAGCTCAGTTGAAAGCTCCCGGTTCAGAAGTGGCAGGAAGAGCCAACATCCTGATCTTCCCGTCTCTCGAATCGGGCAACATCGGCTACAAACTCGTGCAGCGGCTGGCCAGGGCAGAAGCCATCGGCCCCGTACTTCAGGGTATGGCCGCCCCGATCAACGACCTTTCCAGAGGTTGTTCCGTCACCGATATCGTTAACATGGTTGCCATCACCG
>DAIDJX010000322.1 GCA_027451165.1 Prolixibacteraceae bacterium
CCCGTTACTTCCTTTACAGTATATTTTGCCTGGCTCTGTACTTTCCCTTTTTGGTCCACCGTCTGATAGGTCAGTTTAGTACCTGATTTATAAGGGAAAAAGGCTTTTTGGGCAGAGAGGTTTGAAACAAGAAAGAGGGCAAGAACAATAAAAATTAATCTTTTCATGTGGAAAATTTTTACGGATTAGATATTATTTTCGAAAAATTCAGATTATGAAATTCAATGCAATTTAAGAAATTGAACAAAACATAAAGTAGTTTTCTGAAACTTTTTTGCTGATTTAACAGGAAAATGAAGTTAATCTTCAGATAAACAATTTATTACAATTAGTCAACCTGATCCGCTACCTTTTGCCAAAGCTTCATATTTTTTGCCAGCTGGGAGAGTTTATCGTAGACAAGATTATAGCCGGTGATATCGGTAAAGTCGAGACCCGGCATCATCGACCATTCTGCAACGATCAGCTGTATGGATGAACCGAATTTGGTTTTATCCATCAGGTTCTTGTTGAGACGGATCAATGGTCTGGACCCACTGAAACCGGCGGGGGTAAGTCCGGAGACATTGGAGTCTTCCATATCAGACCACCAGGCCTGAGATTTCAATTCCAGAGGTGTCATGGCATTCATTTCCGCCCTGAGCTTCCTTACTGCCTCGCGCCAGGTATTCAGCATGATGTTGTTATCGACCGTGTTTGTTGGAGAAGAGCCAGGGTTAGATGCGGCAGCCTCCTTACCTGCTGCTTCGTATGTTTGAATCAGGGTTTCTGCCAGTGCGGGATCATACCTTCTGATTTTCTCCATTTCAAGCATGAAACGCTCCTTCTCAGTGGCTCTTCCCACAGACTGGGCTCCTGCACGGGCCGGATTGGAACTTCTTTTTTCTGCTTTTTCAATGGAACTCTGGAAAAAGGTGATGAGGGTCAGAATAAAATCTTCACGGGAAACCGGTTCAAACCAGGGTAAAGTATTTTTCTTGTATGCCGTCACCCGGTTAGGAACCGATATCCGGTCATATTCGGAAAACGGATGCCAGGAGTCGGTCTGGACAGGTTCAATATAGATATTTTGGATCACCGGGTTCCCAACCAGTTTTTCAGGGTTGTTGAAATGAATGGTTACCCAGGCATCCGGTGTTGCTTCCTGAAAGGGCTGACTGTCTTTTGCCAGAATGGTATAAAGCCCTATTTCCACCGAAGAAGGAATCCATTTGTATTGGTCATTGAGGCCGTCAAGGTCATAAATCTCTTCCCTGATTCTGACATTCATTCCGGAGAGATTCTGAAGCAGGGAATCTTTACTGAACAGCTCAGAGCAGGCACTTAACTTTCTTTTCAGCAAATTAACCTGAGAAGGTCTCAGCCGGGCTATCCCAGGATCAACAGTCAGGGACCTTTCAATGGTTCCGGGGTAATAGGGCATAAAAAACTGCCCGTCGGCTTCCAGAACAGTATCTTTCGGAATAGTGAAGTCCTGAGCATGAAGTGCCGGGATCAGAAAAAGAATAATAAGGGCCGTAATCAATGGTCTCATGATGCAGGTAACTTTTCCTCTACCTGCAAAGATACAACTATTCCGCCGGGGCCATTCCGGGAAATTCTACTTTAACCACTAAGGGCCCAAAGATTTACACAGTGTTTACAATGCCTAATAATTCTCGCATTCAAGCTCAAAATAGGCTTGGGGATGGTCGCAAACCGGGCATTTTTGAGGTGCCTGAGCTGCTTCATGCAGAAAACCACAAACCCTGCACTTCCAGATTACCTTGCCTTCTTTTTTGAAAACTTTACCACCCTCCAGGTTTTCATACAATTTGCGGTACCTCTTTTCATGGGCGGCTTCTACCTTGGCTATTGCCCTGAATATCATCGCAATTTGTTTAAAACCTTCTTCTTCTGCGATGTTGGCAAATTCAGGATAGAGCTCTGTCCACTCTTCATTTTCGCCATCTGCGGCAGCTTTCAGATTTTCAAGAGTGGTACCGATTTTCCCGGCCGGATAGGTGGCAGTGATCGAAACCATCCTACCTTCCAGAAACCGGAAGAATTTCTTGGCATGAGATTTTTCGTTAAGCGCTGTTTCCTCAAAAAGGGCTGCAATCTGTTCCAACCCTTCCTTGCGTGCTTCCTTGGCAAAAAACTCATAACGGTTACGTGCCTGCGATTCCCCTGCAAATGCTTTCAGCAGGTTCTGTTCGGTTCTTGTTCCGGCTAATGATTCCATAAATATTGTTTTTTTAAAGATGTTTCGGAAGGATAAAAATATCCATAATTGAGATCAAAACCGTCCCCCGGAATTAATTTAGAATTGTTTTAGATTACATTAATTTCAGGTTAAACACAGCTCAGGAATCATTATGCCTTTGTTGTACAAGCAGGAAAAATTCCGACATTTGCACCACCAAAATAAAAAAAATGACCATAGAAGAGATTCAGCAGGAGATAGCAGAAGAATTCTCCGTCTATGATGATTGGATGGATAAGTATGCATATCTCATTGAGCTCGGCAATGATCTGTCTCCGTTGGACCCTGCTTTTAAGACCGATGAATACCTTATCAAAGGTTGTCAGTCGAGGGTGTGGCTTGTTCCGGAGATGAAAGAGGGGAAACTCTGGTTTACAGGAGAAAGCGATGCGGTCATCGTCAAGGGACTGGTAGCCCTTGTGCTCAGGGTTGCTTCAGGAAGAACTGCTGCTGAACTGATCGGAAGCGACCTGCATTTTATCGACGACATTGGTTTACGGCAGCACCTTTCACCGACCAGGGCGAATGGTCTGTTGTCGATGATTAAACAAATCAGGCTTTATGCTGTTGCTTATAATAAAATAGAAGATTCCCGGAATGGATAAGCGAATTGATCTGATCATTGCCAACCTCAGGGATGTTTATGATCCGGAGATCCCTGTCAATATATATGACCTTGGGCTTGTTTACAACGTGGATGTAGATGAAAAGGATGTTGCCCATATCATTATGACCCTGACCGCTCCCGGCTGTCCGGTGGCTGATGTTCTTCTGGAGGAAGCCAAACAATCCGCCTTACTGGTGGAGGGCGTCAAGGAGGCTGAAGTTGAACTGGTTTTTGATCCTCCCTGGGATAAATCCATGATGAGCGAAGAAGCCAGGCTGGAGCTGGGGTTTTACTAAACCTGAAAACGTATTCGGTATTCGGTATTCAGTAATAGTAATAGCTTGACAAGCGTCATAGACGCGCTGATATTTATAGAAAACGGCCCCCCGAATAATCCTTGACTTTGTTTGATCCTTCGCTTCGCTCTATATGACATGCTGCCGCCCCGTACGCCGGTGATCGGTAATTGTACCTGCAGATAACCCTGACCCCTAAATCCCTTTCAGGGTGATGGGAGGGTCTGAACAAGACGATAATATGGCACCTCCATCGGTCCCTCTTCATCGCTGAAAACCCTGAACAGCACCGGATCTTTCAGCAAATTGCTCAATAAAACCGGTTTCCCGTCGAGTAATACCTGGTTGTTCATCAGCCGGAGTCCATGACTGTAATCGACATAATGGGCTGTATGTCCGCTGTACACCGGCTGGATGGGTTTCCCTCCCGGCAGATGCCAGCCGTAAATAACTACTTTTCCCGGTTGCCGCGACACGCGCTCTGAAAGGATAAT
>DAIDJX010000323.1 GCA_027451165.1 Prolixibacteraceae bacterium
AAAAGCATTTTAACAGGGTTTTTATTTTTGGCATTACGCTGGTTGCTGCAATGGGCGGGTTGCTTTTTGGATACGACTGGGTGGTTATCGGTGGCGCCAAGCCTTTTTATGAGCGCTTTTTTCAAATCACGGCTTCCCCGCATCTCCAGGGGTGGGCCATGAGCAGTGCCCTCATCGGATGCCTGGCCGGGGCGATGATTTCCGGCTATCTGACCGACCGGTTCGGAAGAAAACGCCCACTGATGCTCTCTGCCCTGATTTTCACCATTGCCGCCATCGGGACCGGAGCTGCCAATCACTTTACACCCTTTATCCTGTTCCGGTTATTCGGAGGCCTGGGGATCGGAATCGCTTCTGCGGTTTCACCCATGTACATTGCCGAGATATCACCTCCTTCGCTCAGGGGCCGGCTGGTTTCGGTCAACCAGCTGACCATTGTCATCGGGATACTGCTTGCCCAGGTGATCAACTACCTGATTGCTGATCCGGTTATGGCTAGTGCTTCAGATGCTGCCATCCTCCAGTCCTGGAACGGACAAACCGGCTGGCGCTGGATGTTCCAGGCAGTGGCAGCCCCTGCCCTGCTTTTTCTGGTACTCTCCTTTTTCATCCCCGAAAGTCCCCGCTTTCTGGCCAAATCCGGGAAATGGGACCTTGCTGAGCGCATACTGGAAAGAATCGGAGGGAAACAATATGCGGTTCAAGGGAGAGCCGAAATCGCCCAAACCCTTGCAGAAGCCAGTACCAGGGTAAATTTCCGGGAGTTGCTGGCTCCCGGAATACGGCCGGTGATCATTCTGGGCGTTGTCCTGGCCATATTCCAGCAATGGTGCGGCATCAACGTTATTTTCAACTATGCGGAGGAAATATTCTCCGCTGCCGGTTATACGGTTAGCGATATGTTGTTCAATGTGGTGGTCACCGGAACCATCAACCTGATTTTTACCCTGCTTGCTATGCGTATGGTCGATCACTGGGGCCGGCGCAACCTGATGCTGACCGGCGCCCTCGGGCTGGCCGTGGTCTATCTTCTGCTGGGAGCCGGCTACTTCTTCCAGGTCAAAGGCATGGCCATCCTGGTGCTGGTGTTGCTGGCCCTGGCCACTTATGCCCTGACTCTGGCCCCGGTCACCTGGGTCATCCTGTCGGAAATTTTTCCGAACAAAATCAGGGGAGCCGCCATGGCCACCGCCACAACAGCCCTCTGGCTGGCCTGCTTTGTCCTGACCTATACCTTCCCTATACTGAACAGATGGCTGATGGCCAGCGGAACTTTCTGGCTTTACGCTTTGATTTGCCTCGCCGGATTTGTATTTATCCTTAAAAAAGTTCCGGAAACCAAGGGGAAATCGCTGGAGGAACTGGAAAAACAGCTGACTGTGAACAAGTAAAAGAAGCCATTACCTAAATATTAAAAGAATGAAGTCCTTTTTATCTGCATTTCGTCTGATATCTTTTAGTCTGATATCCTTTAGTCTTGTATATTTATCCTCTTGCCACCCCAACGCACCCCAAACGATCGATCTTTCCGGAGAATGGCAGTTTGCCATGGATCCTGCCGATGAAGGGATAACCGGCTTATGGTTCAATAAAGTACTGAACGACAGGGTAAAACTGCCCGGATCGATGGCCACCAACGGCAAGGGATTTGAAGTGACATTGAATACCAAATGGACCGGACAAATCGTGGATCAATCGTTTTTTACGTCTCCGGATTACGCCCCATACAGAGATTCAGCCAACTTTAAAATCCCCTTCTGGCTGCAGCCGGTGAAGGCCTATACCGGCGCTGCCTGGTACCGGAAAGCAGTGAACATCCCCCATAGCTGGAAGGGGAAACACATCACCCTTTTTCTGGAGCGCTGCCACTGGGAAACCCGCCTCTGGGTGGATGGAAAAGAGGCCGGAATGCAGAATTCCCTGGGAACACCCCATGTCTTTACCCTTTCCGAACTGCTGACCCCGGGGAAACACTGGCTGACCCTTTGTGTGGACAACCGGATCAAGGAGATCGATCCCGGGGTCAATTCCCACAGCGTTTCCGACCACACCCAAACCAACTGGAACGGCATTGTCGGAAAATTATTCCTGCAGGCACGTCCCACTCTTTTTATCGAAAATATCCAGGTATTTCCTGATATTGAAAAAAGAGTCATTGCTGTCAAAATTAAACTGAATAATCTCTCTAATGATATTCAGAAATCCGTCCTGGCTATTTCTGTGGAAAATACTGACCAACCGGTTATCTCCGGTGTATCCGTCCGGCCAGGAGTGCATGAGTTAAACATGGATATTCCATTGAGAGAACCAACACCCCTGTGGAGTGAATTTCACCCCAATCTATATAATCTGAATGCTGTAATCAGTTCAGAAACAACACCTGCCGATACTTTTCGCACTACTTTCGGCATGAGAGTGGTTTCCACACAGGGAAACAGACTACAAATCAACGGAATTCCACTGTTTTTAAGGGGAACCCTCGAATGTGCCATCTTTCCGAAAACCGGATATCCGCCCACCGATACTGCCAGTTGGGCAAGGATTTTCAGGATCATCAAATCGCACGGCCTCAACCACATGCGGTTTCATTCCTGGTGCCCGCCCTCGGCCGCTTTTGAGGCTGCCGACAAAGCGGGGATTTACCTCCATGTGGAATGCTCTTCCTGGGCCAACCAGTCGACCACCCTCGGGGATGGCAAACCCATTGACCGCTTTATTGAAGAAGAGAGCAAAAGGATGGTGGAAACCTATGGCAACCATCCCTCCTTCTGCATGATGGCCTATGGCAATGAACCACGGGGGAAAAAGAGCGGAGTCTACCTCACTGAATTTGTCAAACACTGGAAAGCAATGGACAACCGGAGAATCTACACCTCGGGCGCCGGTTGGCCCAACCTGGAAGTGAACGATTACCTCAGTACTTCTGATCCGCGTATACAGGGCTGGGGCGAAGAAATGAACAGCATCATCAATAAGCTGCCCCCTTCCTCGGCCTTTGACTGGTCGGAAAAAATCGCCGGCTTTCACCAGCCGGTGGTAAGCCACGAAATCGGACAATGGTGTGTGTATCCCAATTTCAGGGAAATTCCCAAATACGACGGGGTGGTCAGGGCGAAGAATTTTGAGATTTTCAGGGAAACCCTTACACAAAACGGGATGGCCAACCTGGCCGACAGCTTCCTGCTGGCATCCGGCAAATTGCAGGCGCTCTGTTACAAGGCCGACATCGAAGCGGCATTACGCACCAAAGGCTTTGGCGGATTTCAGTTACTCGACCTGCACGATTTCCCCGGACAGGGAACGGCGCTGGTCGGGGTGCTTGATCCTTTCTGGGATGAAAAAGGGTACATCGCTCCGGAAGCCTTCCGTCAATTCTGCAATACCACGGTTCCCCTGGTCAGGATGGAGAAAATGGTTTATCTGAACAACGAAACCTTTACGGCAACGGCAGAAGTGGCCCATTTCGGAGAGTTTCCCTTATTAAATTGTACACCGGAATGGGACATAAGGGGGAGTTCAGGTAATACCCTTGGAAAGGGTAAACTGGCAAAAACAGATATTCCCCCTGGCAACGGGACTCCATTGGGAACAATAACATTCCCGCTGAAGGATTTCCATACCCCTCAAATG
>DAIDJX010000324.1 GCA_027451165.1 Prolixibacteraceae bacterium
TCCTGCAGGACGTTGTGTATGAAGGGAACCATGAAGAATACATCACCATCTCCAAGAACATGAAATACAAACGGTTTGTGACGACTGCCAGTGCCTTTTATGATGTTGCCGGAATGAAAGACCAAAGCAGATCAGACTGGATATTTCACTCCTCCCTGGATCTGGCTAACACCATGGAAAAGTATTATTATATTCCGGAAGTATTCAGTTCTTCGGTGATGAATCTTGCAGGAAACATCTTTCTGCAAAAGGATTATTATTCCGGGAAACTCCACTTTGCGCCGTCTTTTGAAGGGACTTATCAACTCAACCTTGACGGTTCCCTGCAGCTTTCTGACCTTGAGGAGATCCTTGCCACCCAGAGAACGGAAATTGTCAGCCAGGAATTCGATTACTCCTGTGCTGATTACGTGCAATTGAAAGCCAAAGGCCAGGTTGGTTTTGCGCCGGGCACCGTCAGAGGGGTAGATCAGATTTTTCTTGAATTATGGGTCGATTACCTTAAACCTGTTCATTCGGAAGATAAATTCGTTTCCTTTGGGAGTAAAATTGCTTTCGTTTTTTAATGCTGATGATGTAGAATTAAAATTATTCCTGACAGAGAAACAGACCCGTCCATGAAAAAAATTGCTTACGGATTTTTGTTGTTCTTCGGAACGATATGCACACTTAACTCCTTTGGAATATCAAAAGACCGCCCCGGATTTGCCGTTGTGGCTGATCAGAAAAGCTACCAGGAAGCCAGAATGGAAGTGGATGAATATGCATGGTCTCTTGAACAGGAAGGATTTAAAGTGTATATTCTGGCTGAAAATTGGAAATCACCTGATCAGATCAGAGAGAAACTGAAAGAACTATGGAACTCCACAAAATTTCCTCTGGAAGGTGCTGTCTTTATCGGTGAGGTCCCGGTTCCCATGATCAGGGACGCGCAGCATTTGAGCACAGCCTTCAAAATGGATCAGGAGCGGTATCCCTGGAACCGTTCATCCATCCCTTCTGACCGGTTCTACGAAGATTTTGACCTGCACTTTACTTTTCTCCGGCAGGATACCTTATACCCGCTTTATTATTATTATTCGCTTCAGGCTGAATCCGCTCAGAGAATTACCCCTGATATTTACAGTGGCAGAATCAAACCACCTGCTGGCCCTGACCAGATGGAGCAGCTGAAAAACTACCTGAAAAAGGTGGTAGACTATAAGAGAAACAAGCAAAAAGCAGATCAGGTCCTTTTTTTTACCGGACATGGTTACAATTCCGAAGATCCAATAACCTGGATGGATGAGAAAACAGCCATCAGGCAACAATTTGATTATCTCGATGGTCAGCAAAATTTTCTGGAATACCTGAATTTCAGGGATGAAGACCATGTCAAATACCGGTTGTTGTCTGAGTTGAAAAGAGACGATCTGGATATTGCGCTTTTGCATCACCACGGTGGACCTGAAGCACAATATCTTGACGGAATGCCGGAAGTCCGTTCCATTCCTGATGAAATTGAGGATGTAAAGTTTTACCTTAGATCCAAACTCAGGGATGCTGGTGATTCCGAAGATAAAAGGAAGGCGGTCAGGGAAAACTACATGAAAACCTATGGTGTACCGGAAAGCTGGTTTGATCTTACTTTTGATCCTGAACAAATAAAAAAGGACTCTACTTTCAATGCCGACCTTGATATTTATGTGGAAGATCTTCAGTATTATAGTTCATCCGCCCGTTTCATCATGCTGGATGCCTGTTTTACCGGTTCATTCCATCTGGATAACTATCTGTCAGGCAATTACATTTTTGACGAAGGAAAAACAATCGCGCTTCAGGCGAACACGGTTAACGTTATTCAGGATAAATGGCCGGATGAAATGGCCGGATTGCTCGGCCTTGGTATGCGCGTTGGGTTTTGGAACAAGATGAATTGTTATCTGGAAACCCATATTATCGGAGATCCAACTTTCGCCTTCATGCCTGTGGGAAAAGGTACCGATATCAATGATTGGCTTTTCACCGGAAAAAACAATCCGGCATGGTGGAAAAAACAGCTTTCCTCGCCCTATGCTGATGTCCAGGCACTTTCCCTGCGGATGATTTTTGAAAAGGAAGGGATATCGGCTGCACCCTTACTTTTGGAAAAATTCAAAACATCCAGGTTTTTTGCTGTTCGGACTGAAGCTTTAAAGCTGCTCAGTTTTTGCAGGGGACCTCAATTTATCGAAGCGGTTAACCTGGGAATTTCCGATACTTATGAGCTAATCAGGAGATTATCAGCAATTATGATCGGTAATTCCGGGGATCCCGCTCATATTCCTTTTATGATAAATACCTTGCTGAAGAATAACGTGTCGAAACGGGTGGAGTACGATCTGAAAACCTCTTTGGGAATGTTTGATAAAAAACTGCTCCTTGAAGAATTGGAAAAGCAACTGCCTGAAAAAGAATACCTTTTACATCCCGGGGAGACTGGAAAAAACCTGGCCAAAACCATTGAGTACAATTGCTCAAGGTATGAACAGGATGTGGCTGAGCTTTTATCAGAAAAAACCACGAAGAAAGATAAACTCTTTTCTCTCCGGAATTTTAGAAATATGACGGTTCACCAGCACCTGGATCAACTGATTCAATTTATTAAGTCTACTCCGGATGCTGATCTTAAGCTGGCAGCGGTTGAAATGTTGGGTTGGTTTGACCAGTCCTGGCAAAGGGACAAGATCATTGCATTCTGTGATGAAGAATTAAAACAGAAAGAGCTTCCGGATAAATACCGGAGCGAAGTATTAAAAACAAAAAACAGGTTACAATAGTTTAAAACAACAATATGGGCAACGCCATTGATTGCATCAACCTGACTCACTACTACGGAAAGAAACTGGTTTATGAAAACCTGAACTTTCATGTTCCGGAAGGCAGTATCCTCGGTTTGCTGGGCAAAAACGGGTCGGGAAAAACCACTACCATCAATATCCTGAACGGGTTCCTGCAACCCCGAAGCGGACAGTGTCTGATCTACGGGGAGGATTCCCAACGCCTCTCCCCTGCCAACAAGGCCCGTATCGGCTTTCTGATCGAAGGTCATATCCAGTATGCCTTTATGAACATTCACCAGCTGGAGAAGTTTTATTCGGGCTTTTATCCGCGCTGGGACAGTGAACCCTACTGGGAGCTGATGTCCAAACTGAAGGTGCTTCCGGAACAGAAGATTTCCACCATGTCGTGCGGGCAGCGGTCTCAGGTGGCGCTGGGGCTTATCCTGGCCCAGGATCCTGACCTGCTTATCCTCGACGATTTCTCCATGGGCCTCGATCCCGGATACCGCCGGCTCTTTATCGACTACCTGAGGGAATATGCCAAGCTGAAAAACAAAACCATTTTCACCACTTCCCACATCATTCAGGATATGGAAAGGCTGATCGATGACGTGCTGATCATGGATTACAACAGGGTCCTGGCACAAAGGCCTGTGGCAGAATTTATGCGTGAATTCAAGCAGTTCTATTTTGAACTTGAAAATGAGCATGTTGAAATTCCTAAAGAACCCTTTATCGCCAACCTGGAGAAAGTCAGAAACAAGGTGGAACTCTATACCTATGAATCTGAGGAA
>DAIDJX010000325.1 GCA_027451165.1 Prolixibacteraceae bacterium
ATGCCATTCTTGCCATACCAGAGATCACCGACGCTGTAAACAGCGCCCGTTGTCAATGTTCCATCGGGATTAAACATCGGGGAGGTGGGATGTGTATCCACACCGATCAGGTTCCAGATGTCAACAGCGCCCTCACCAACAGCAATCGGGTTGAAATATTTCATTTCTGAATATTCAGTATTGTTATCGATATTCAGCCAGTTAAAAACCTGGATATTCCCCTTGGCACGAAGATTAACCGTGGAAAAGTCATCGGTATTGTAACGGAAAATCCCGTTTTGTTTCATAAATCTGCCTGAAACCATGTAGGCTGATTTATCTCCGCCACCCGATACTGAAAGGTTATTATCGAAAGCCGTGGTGGCTTTTTTATAAAGCAGATCAAACCAGTCTGTACTTCCGTAATAAATATATTCTCCGGTCGCCGGATCAATCTCCACCTCGTTGTAAGGTTGCCCTGATTCCACTCTTCTTTTGAACTCATCGAGATAAGCCTGTGAGAATTTCATCTCCTTGTTTATGTTTTGTGGAAACGAACCATCCCCATTTATGAATGATTCGGCAAACATTTTCGCAAAAGTGTATCCGTCGGTCACAAAATCAGGGACCGTAAGTGGCTGTTTGACAGCAAAATTTGAAGAAAAAGTAATGTTGGTCTTTCCTTTCTCAGGATTTTTGGTGGTGATCAGGATCACCCCGAAAACTCCCCTGGCACCATAGATGGCAGCAGATGCCGCATCTTTAAGCATGGAGACACTCGCAATGTCGTTTGGATTTAACAAACTGGGATCACCTTCCACGCCATCAATCAGCACCAATGCACTACCTCCCTGCCCGATAGAAGTGGTTCCGCGGATATTGTAACTGGGAGCCTGAGTTGGCTTTCCGTCCATCATCCTGATATTCAGATTGGGCAATACACCCTGCAGACCCTGAGTGACATTGGGGACAGTCCGGTTTTCAAACACATCACTGGTTACCTGATCCACGGCGCCGGTAAGATTGGCCTTCTTTTGTGTTCCATAACCGACCACCACCACTTCGTCTACCCCGATGGCTTCTTCTTCCATCCGGACATTGAAGACAGTATTACCAGCTACTGCAATCTCCTGTGGTTTCATCCCAACAAAAGAAAACACCAGTGTACGTGCATTTTGGGGAATCTGAAGCGTAAACAGTCCATCTGCATCTGTAACTGTCCCAATGGTGGATCCCTTTACCACAATTGATACTCCGGGAAGAGAGTTTCCATCCGTACCGCTTACTTTTCCGGAAATTCTTACGTTTTGCTGTCCAAAACCAACAGTAGTCACCATAAAGAAAAGGAAAAGCAAAAGGATCAGTTTCTCCGGCCGGGTATTCCGGCCGATGTTTTTTTGTACTGTACCTGTTAAACAGTAATTTAAAAGATTTTGTTTCATGAGTTTATACCATTTAATTAGCAAACTGATTAGTCTTTAAATTTACCACTTCTGTGAAAAAATGCACTTAATTTTCAGTTCTTTCGTTGTGAAAATGCAAATAAATTTTCAACCCGAATGATTTTGCTCAACAGGTTATTTCTAAAAATGGAAAAAATTTTGCTAATGTGAATTTTTAAGATTACATTTGAATATGTTTACGACGTTCTTTGAACTGAAAATATGCCGCATTGATTCTATAGTTGGTAAACTCAACAGTACATATTGAAACGAGTAAGCTTTCCGTTACGAAAACAGGCCTGGTAGTCCCGCTCAGGCGGGATGAGCCCCGATAGCTATCGGGGCCGTTGGACGTTTGAGTAAAGGGGCACTCAAATCCTGTTCACCGGGGTTTTACGCAATTAGAATTGATGCGGTTTTTTTATTTTCTTCAGGACGATCCCCGAAATCAGCCCCAACAAGATCAGTACCGAACCAAAAGCAGCCATTCTTCCCAGGTAATCGCCATAACGTGCATAAATAGTTTGCTGGTGATTTATGTTAAATTCCCCTGAAATAGCACTTTCCACCCACCAGCCACTTTGGGCAACAATGTCCCCCCGCTGGTTAATAATTCCGGAAATTCCGGTGTTGGCCGATCGCACAACACTTCGTCTCATTTCGATTGCCCGAAGCCTGGCAAAAGAAAAATGCTGCCGGTAACCGGGGGTGTTTTTCCACCAGCCATCATTCGTAATAATAAAAATAGCTCCTGCTCCTTTGCGGACAAATTCGGACAGGTATCCTCCAAACACCGATTCATAACAAATGGCAGGGGCAATTTTATCCCCTCTGGCAGAGACAAAGTTAACCGGTTCAGCCTGAACTCCGAGGCTCCCGTTTGTACCCCCCAGGTTGATTACCATTTCATCCAAAAATTTCAGGGACTTCCGGAAAGGCATCTTTTCCACACCAGCCACCAGAATGGATTTATGGTAGGTTTGCAGAACTCCGGAATTATCCATAAAGATGGCTGTGTTGTAAACGTCGTAATAAACACCATCCCTGGTTCTTCTGGCTGTGGCCGAAGGCGCTTGATCCCCGGGAGGATAAAAAGCAAAGGTGGAAGCCCCGATGACCAGCGACCGGCTTTGATCCCCGGCAGTTAGTTCCTTTAATGCCTTCACCGCCGGATATTCTCCCAGACGAGCCTCATTCCAGTCCTGCTCGAAAACAGTTTCCGGACCCACAATATAATCTGTTCCTTCCGGCAAATGGGCTTTGGCCAGTTCGATAAATTTGTTCAACTTGTTATTCATGGCACCCACATCGTGCGTCTCAGAATAAGGATCGATATTGGGCTGTACGATCAGTACCCTCCGTGGATCTGAGGTTTCCTCATACTTTACATATTGAATAATGGAAATCAACATGGGGATCAGTACCAATACAGCCAATCCTGCCAGCGACTGCCATAATTTGGATGACCAGCCTTCTCCGGCTAACTTCTTAACCAGCAGGAACAGCCATATGTTCACCAGCCATATCCAGACGGAGCCCCCCAGGGTTCCGGTTACAGAATACCACTGGATGAGCTTGATATCATTGGCAAAACCATTTCCCAGCATCAGCCAGGGCCACTCAATGTCCCAGTGAAAATGGCAGAACTCAAAGGTAATCCAGAGGGCCACCATGGCAGGATATCCCAGCGAAGAAGAGGAACGGCGCCTGACCCAATGGGTGGTCATAAAAAAGAAGGACATCAGAAAGGTATTGGCGACGATGGCCAGAAAAGCGCCTACCGGTGTGGCATGCATGATCCACCAGGTGGTCAGACCGTTCCAGACCAGGAAGGTTAGGAACACATACCCCCCTAAAGAAAGAAAAGCGTGTTTGCCTCCCCTTAACCGGTAATGATCTTCCAGAGCAAGCAGGGGTAAAAAAGCAGCAAAGAGCATCCATCCGGGAAACCCAAGCCAGGCCAGGCTTAGCATGACACCAGAAGAAACGGACAACAATATCTTGATCAGTCGGCTCATATTTTGTCTTAACAGAAGTTTAGTCCTGAATACAAAAGTAAAAAAGTATCAGGGATGAAACGGCTGAGGGTGCGTACCTAGTAGGGTACCTATAGGTACCCTACCTGCTAAATTAGTAGGGACCCTACGTACCCGGACACGGTTCACACTTCACT
>DAIDJX010000326.1 GCA_027451165.1 Prolixibacteraceae bacterium
CTCTTTGGTCGCTTTTGCCAATACCGATGGCGGCAGTTTGCTGGTCGGTGTAAAGGACAACGGGCACCTTGTCGGGGTGCAATCAGAAGAGGAATATTATATGGTGGAGTCGGCTGCCCGGATTTACAGCAAGCCACCGGTACCTTTCACCACTAAACAATGGCACATTGAAGGAAAAACCGTTTTCCAGGTCATCATCGAACCCAGTCAGGCCCGTCCGCATTACGCCAGAGACGAAAACGGAAAGTGGCTGGCCTGGATCCGACATCAGGATGAAAACCGCCTCGCTTCCAGGGTAATGATCGATGTGTGGCAAAAACGAAAGGAACCGGAAGGCATCCTGGTGGAGTGGGATGATGCGATCCGGTTCCTGCTGGGTTATCTCAACAAATATGATTTCATCACGGTTTCAGCATTTGCCCGGAAGGCGGTACTTCCTTACCGGAAAGCGGAACAATTACTGGCCGATTTTATTGTGATCGGGCTGATTCAGCCCTATGTCGGCGAAAACAATATTTTTTACCAGTTGAACAGGAAGTTTGACCTGGAAGAATGGGAGAAAAAGCGGTCAACACTTCGGTCCCAATAGGTCATTTATCCTTCCTGATATTAATCTCCTTTGATTCCCCGTTTTTGGTGACCACCGCTTTGTTGTCACATTCGCCATTCCCAAAATCAATGCTCCAGGTACTGTTGTCACTCGTCGTAACCGTAACTACACCGCTGACATTCTGGTGACATTCCATTTTATAAACCAGCGGATTGGTGGCTGCAATGGTTTTGCTCAGCTTGATCCCACTTAACCGCGTAAATTCACTGGTTCCCCACGATTTGACCACGTTGTCTTTTACCCATCCCAGCACAAACAACTGATACTCACGGGTCATATCCGATTTCCGGGTAGCCTTTCCGGCATTGTCAGGGAAAGTGACCGTAACATCCTCCTTTACATTGGCAATCCGGGTATGATCCTCCCTGTCAATGGTGATTTTTTTGGTAATCGTTCCTTCCACTTTTTTCCCGTCCACATAAAAGTTGTCAAAAGTCTTAACCCTTTCCATGCCGAAGTTTTCAAGGGTAGCGCTGGTTACAAGGATTTTACCCGACCTGACCTTTCCGTCTTTTCCTGTGCAACCAGTACCAAAGTCAATCGTAATTACCTTTGGATTCGCTGTCAGGTTCAGGGTCATCACCGGGCAGTCACTCATAAAATAAAACCTGTCAAGTGAGGCAGACTTCAACGGGGTGAGTTTTATTCCGAGAGCTTCTTCCTCCAGCCCGTCCAGTTCCACCATCATTAGCTCCACCGCCGACTCCTGTTCGATCAGTACATCATCGTTGGTGGTAATTTCTTCCTTGTCACAAGACGGGGAAAACAGCAACACAGAAACCACTGTAATCAAAAATCTGAATTTTTTCATGGCATTTTGTTTTTAAAATGATTTAATGTTTGTCTAATATGAAACCGTTTCCTTATAAAAGTTAAAAACACAAGAAAAATTGTGAAGAATTTAACTTTATCCCCGAAATAGTTTCAAAAGGAACAGATATTATGCCAATGCCGGAATACCATGATGATCAGATCATAGCGCTGTTAAAAGATCCCGTTTCGAAGGAGAAGGGATTCCGGCTGCTGATGGACAGGTATAAGGAGCGTATATACTGGCATATCCGGAGGATGGTGGTTTCGCATGAAGAGGCGGAGGATATCCTTCAGGAAACCTTTATCAATGTATACCGCTTTGCAGGTTCTTTTAAGGGAGAAAGTAAATTATCAACCTGGCTTTACCGGATTGCCACCAATGAAAGCATCCGTTGGCTGAAGAAACAAAAGTCGGCCAGGGAAGAGGTAAAAGTCGCCAAGCCGGTGAACGGGGGGCAAGAAGGCTATGTTCCGGTGGAAGAGGAAGAAATTGTCCGTAAGTTTCAGCAGGCTATCCGTCAGTTGCCAGAGAAACAACGGCTGGTTTTCAACCTCCGGTACTATGATGAGCTGAGTTATGAAGAAATTGGGCAGATTCTGAACAGTCCGGTGAATGCTCTCAAAACAAATTACCATTATGCGAAGGAGAAAATCAGGGAATTCCTGCTAAAAAACTGAATCGATGGAAAAGGAATTTAAAGAAATAGGGAAAAAAATGCCGTACCCGGTTCCGGAAGATTTTTTTGAGAACATCACGGAGGCCACGCTGGAGAAAGCCCGGCTTCGGGAACGTTCCTCCGGAAAGCGGAGGCTTCTGGTGCAGTGGCTGGCTGCAGCTGCTTTGCTGACCGGTGTAGTTTTCACCGGCATCCGGATGTTGAATCCGACGGTTAAGGAAATTCCGGCAGGCAGGGTCGACCCCCTGGAAATTGCGACAAGGGAAGCAATCGTTGCACCGCAGCCAGGGACAGTTGTTCCGGAAGAAACAATTTCCCACGGGAAAATAACTAATTCCGGGGGAATCTCAGTAATTGAGAACCCGGATACTCCTGTGGCCACGGAGGAGAACAGTGAATCACTTGAAGATCTGCTGGCGTCTATTCCTGATGAAACATTAAAGGAATGGGGAGCGCTTTTGAACAATGATCCGTTTTTTGAAGAAACAGAAGATAATGCACAACATGAAAACGATTAAACTTTCTTTGACGGTTTTTTGCATTTTTATGCTTTTCCTGCCGCCACTTCAGGCCCAGAACCGGCCATTGGGAGGGCAGTTCAGGCAGCGGATCACGGAAGCCAAACTAAGGGAAATCGGAAGGATGCTGAACCTTGACCAGGAGACCATATCAAAGCTGAGGCCGGTATATTTGGACTATGAAAATGAATTGACGTCGGTCAACTTCAGGGAGTTAGGCGGTCTCAACCAGGTCAATGCGGATAGTTTATCTTCTGAAGAGGCAGAAAAGCTGGTGATTGCCCAGATCGCCAACGCCCGCAGATTGCTGGAACTCCGGGAGAAATATTACACCCGTTTCGGACGGTACTCACCCCGCAGGAGGTTATAAAGTTGTATCAAACAGAAGCAGCCATCCGCAGGAAGGTGATGATGGAGCTGAGAAGAAGGTTTGGGGGGAGAGAATAATTCATTTGGATCACAATTCCTCCTGTTGTATCTTTGCCGCCCTTAACTGACTTTTTTGGAAGCAGCACAACTGTTAAAGCTGTTTGACGGGCATCCGGCAATGATTTCCCTCGAGGAAACGGCTGGCGCCCCCCCGGGTGAAATTGTTCACCTGCAGGGAATAATTGGCTCATCCCGACCGGTTATCACCGCACAACTCCTTCAAAGTACCCCGGGAAATATCCTGGTAATCCTCCCCGAAAAAGAAGAAGCAGCTTATTTTTATGACGACCTGGTTTCCCTTGGCCTGGAACAGCAGGCACTTTGGTTTCCCTCTTCCTTCCGGCGGTCAGTCCAGTTCGGGCAACCCGACCAGGACAACATCGTTGTCCGCACCGAAACCCTCAGCCGGCTCTTATCGGGCAATAAACCCTGCATGGTGGTTGCCTGTCCGGAAAGCCTGGTGGAAAAAGTGCCAGGACGCAACGACCTGAAAACCAATACCCTGACCATCAGTAAGGGAGAAAAAATCTCGATCGACTTCAT
>DAIDJX010000327.1 GCA_027451165.1 Prolixibacteraceae bacterium
CAAATCCGAAATCTCAAATCCGAAATCCGAAATCAAAAAAAGATCGTATCTTTGCACCCACATACTTGGGACTGACCGGTTTTGACAGCGGGCAGGAGAGGTATGGAAGCATGCCGGGCCTTGATCGCACAGCCCGACAAACTGGCGTTCAAAACACAACTGGCGAAGAAAACTTTGCTCTCGCTGCATAACCAACGCAAGTAGGTTATCTTAATCCCGACACGGAGTGCCGGGACGGGACGTTACCCCGGAGGTCAGGCCTTCAGCCGTCCGGTCATGGTAGCGCAGCAATTGAAGGATAGCCTGGGGGAGGCTCCGGCCATCAGGTGAAGTTAAGGAGATAAGGTGCAGGTCGGCGGCCACGGGCCAGCCTGCATTCGAAAACCAATCTGCGGATAAGCATGTAGAAACCATATGGCTTCCCCGTTTGGACGCGGGTTCGACTCCCGCCAGTTCCACGAACGCAGTGAGGGGTAACTTGCGGGAGGAGAAGTTTACCCCGATGAACGAAGTGATATCGGGGACTCCCGCCAGTTCCACCAATAACATACTCCGATTATGGAACCAAAAATTGCACAAAAAGCCCCTTTCGCCGTGCAGGTGGAGAAAGGTCAAAAGTATTTCTGGTGTGCCTGCGGATTGAGTGAAAATCAGCCATTTTGCGATGGCCACCACAAGGTAACCGATTTCAAACCGGTTTTGTTCGAACCCACTGAATCAGAAACCAAGTGGTTGTGCGGATGCAAACATTCCAAAAATAAGCCGTTTTGCGATGGAACGCATAAGTCGCTGTAAATTTCCTGCCGGAATCATTTTTCTGCTTTTTATTCTTATTACCGGAATTCCGGGATTTCATAGTGTATTGGCACAGCCATCCCTTAACCAGGTTGATTCCCGGGGTCAGAAACAGGGCCTCTGGCAAAAAAACTATTCCAACGGAAACCTGATGTACCGCGGTGCCTTTAAAGACAACAAACCGGTCGGGGAATGGAAACGGTACCATGAAGAGGGCGGACTGAAAGCGATCCTGCAGTACAGCGAAACCAGTGATTCTGTAAAAGCCCGGCTCTATGAAACTGCTTCCCATCCTGTTGCAGAAGGCACGTACCTCAGGGAGAAAAAGGAAGGCATCTGGCTTTACTATTCCGGAGAAAACAAAATCGCAGAGGAGAGTTTTGTTCAAGGCCTTAAAAATGGGATTTGCAGAAAATATTATCCCACCGGTGAACTGCTCGAAGAGTCACTCTGGAAAGAGAACCGCAAAGAAGGAAAATACCAGGCTTTTTACCCCACCGGAAAGCCATTCCTGCAGTGCATGTATTCCGCCGATCAGAGAAATGGCCGTTGCTTCAGCTATTTCCCCTCCGGAATGCCTGAAGTGGAATCACAGTATAAGGATGACCAACCCGAAGGAGCCTGGAAATACCTGGATGAAAACGGGAACATCCGTTTTACCCTGCTGTTTGAAAAAGGTATTTTGAAAAACCCGGAAGTGCTTGATTCACTGGGGTCCAAAGCGCTCGAGGAACTGGAAAAACAGAAGGGAAAACTGGACGATCCGGAAAAATATTTACAGAATCCTGAGGAATATATGATGAGAAAACGGTAAATTGGCCTCCTGAATAGGTTCAGCACATGCCATGAAAATCATCATTTTAATTTTAACCCTGTTTTTTGTACTTGCACTCGCCCCTGATACCGGGGCTCAATCGTATTTCTGGATCGGATTCAAAGACAAACCAACCGCCGGATTTTCTGTATCCAGACCTGAAGAGTTTCTTTCCTCCCGTGCGCTGGAAAGACGAGCAAGGCAGCACATCCCCGTTACCGAAAGTGATTTACCTGTTTACAAGCCCTATATCGACAGTCTGATCCGCACCGGCGCTACCCCCGTGCATTCCTCCAAATGGCTGAACGGGGTAACCGTCATCCTGAAAAATGACACCCTGGCCAAACGGATCACCGGGTTTTCATTCGTAAAGGAATGTGTTTTGACCAAACCAGTAGCACCATCTAAAAGCGCTGTTGCCAAATTTGAAGAAGCCACTCCTGTCTCCGGCATTGACACTTCCTACTACGGCTATGCTGTTCATCAGGTAGGCCAGCTCAACGGACAATTCCTCCATAACAACGGGTTCAAAGGGAAAGGAATGCTGATCGCAGTCCTGGATGCCGGTTTTTACCATGTCAACCTGTTGCCGGCCTTTGACACGCTGCGGTCCAGAGGACGGATCACCGGCAGCCGTGATTTTGTCCACCCCCGTGCTGATCTGTATGAAGCCAATTCTCACGGAATGATGGTTTTATCCACCATGGGCGGGAATATTCCCGGGCAACTGATCGGTACTGCCCCGGAAGCGGCCTACCTGCTGCTGCGCTCGGAAGATGCAGCTTCGGAATACCTGATAGAAGAGGACAACTGGGTAGCTGCAGCGGAATATGCCGACAGCCTGGGAGCAGATATCATCAATTCCTCGCTCGGTTACTCCACCTTTTATGATACGAGGATGGACCATACCTATGCGCAAATGGACGGCAAAACCACCCGTGCCGCCAAAGGCGCCAATATGGCTGCCGGCAAAGGAATTCTGGTTTTCAATTCAGCCGGGAATGAGGGTAATAAAAGCTGGCATTTTTTGGTTACGCCCGCTGATGGGGACAGTGTTATTTCTGTTGGCGCCGTGGATAAACAGGGAAACAAAGCCGTTTTCAGTTCTTTCGGCCCTGCCCCCGACGGAGCAGTAAAACCTACCCTGTCAGCCCAGGGAGTTTCTACCGCTCTCCAGAACATCGACGGGAAAATCGCATCAGGCAGCGGAACCTCATTTGCCTCACCGGTACTTGCCGGCATAGCGGCATGTCTCTGGCAGGCCAATCCGAAAGCCCCCGCGTATGCCGTGCGCAACGCCCTGATCAGGAGCGGCAGCAAGTACCAGAAACCTGACTCCCTTCTGGGTTATGGCATCCCCAACATGCTCGTGGCCCATACCCTGCTGTCAGGTCCCAGCAACAGTCCGGCTTTCGCTGTAAGCCACTGGCTGGTCTGGCCCAACCCCTTCCGGGAAAGTATAACTTTCTTCTCTTCCGATGCCACCTCCGCCGGAGTCACCGTACAAATCAGCGACATCTCCGGAAAACAGATTGCCAACAGGTTATTCACCGGAAACGGACCCTACCGCCTTGATGTGCCGGATCTCCCGGGAGGCATTTATTTCCTGAGGATTTCAGCCTCCAAAAGATCAGAAATACATAAGCTGATCAAGATAAAATAAAAAACGGGCAGTACCCTTTTTGATACCCTTCTGCCAACATCATTTTTTCTACTATCTTTAAGTCTGAAATCTTTTCGTCTGAAATCTTTTCGTCTGAAATCTTTTCATCTGAAATCTTTTCGTCTGAAATCTTTTCATCTTTCTTATGGCCACACCACTAACGCTTTTGGAACTCAATACCCTTATCGGTGATACCCTCAGGGACAGGTTCACCCAGACTTTCTGGGTAGTGGCGGAGATCAGCGAAATGAAGGTCAACCGCACCGGTCACTGTTACCTTGAGCTGGTGGAAAAGGAGGACGACGACATCTGCGC
>DAIDJX010000328.1 GCA_027451165.1 Prolixibacteraceae bacterium
TGTTAAAAATCTTTAATCCCTGAACCCAATTACGGATTTGAACCCAGTAATCTTGTACTTTTGTATCCCGGATTTGGGTTTTTAAAAGAAATTGTGCAAATTTATGCGAAATAATCAATTCCGGTTCAGGGAATTGAAAAATCAAATTTTTCGAAATGGCTAAAAAGAAGTATCGTTTTAACCCGGAGTCACTTTCCTATGAGGAACATGGCGTTTCCTTCAAGGAAAGATTTTCCCGGTTTATGGCCTATTTTTCCAGCAGCCTTGCCTTTTCCATCGTGCTGACCATTGTCATTCTGAATTTGTATGAATCCCCGGCATCCAAAGTGATAAAACGGGAAAACCAGCGTTTACTGACACAGTACAGACTGATGCAAAAAGATCTGGCGACTGTGGAGAAGGTGCTGGAAGAGTTGCAGCAAAGAGACGATAATATTTACCGGGTGATTTTTGAAACCGACCCGATTCCCTCTTCGGTCCGAAAGGCTGGTTTCGGCGGCTCCAACAAATATGGCCACCTGGAAAGCATGGACAACAGCGACCTGGTCATCAATACCGCAAAAAAGCTGGATATTCTGGCCAAAGAAGCCTATATCCAGTCCAAATCGTATGATGAAGTTTATCAACTGGCACTCCAAAAGGAAAAAATGCTGGCTTCCATTCCTTCCATTCAGCCGGTGTATAACAAAGACCTCAAAAAGACAGGTTCAGGATGGGGATACCGGATACATCCCATTTATAAAATCAGGAAATTCCATTATGGAATAGATTTTACCGCCTCCACCGGGACGGAAATTTATGCCACAGGTGACGGTACTGTTAAGGAAGTAACCACAGAACATTCCGGATACGGAAAAATGATCCTGGTAGACCATGGTTTTGGGTACAAAACCCTGTACGGCCATTTGAGCAATTTCAAAGTAAAACCCGGCCAAAAAGTCAAAAGAGGTGAAATAATCGGTTTTGTGGGAAACACCGGCACCTCTACCCATCCCCATCTTCACTATGAGGTACACAAAGGCGGGGAACCGGTAAATCCGCAGTTTTATTTCTACATGGACCTGACGCCCCAGGAGTATGAAAGGATGATTGCGCTCTCTTCCAACATGGGGCAGAGCTTCGATTAAGTAAAAAGTGAAAAGTGAATAGCTCCGGAGGAGCGGAAATATTTATAGAAAATGGAATTTCCCCGCCGACCCGCACCGTTGTTTGAAAGACCGCCGCTGCGAAAAGTGAGTTGACGGGAATGAATTAAGGATTTGAAGTGCCATATAAGGAACCCAAAATAGAGAAGGTTTTTTTCACCATCAGCGAAGTATCGGAGATGCTGGGGGTAACACCATCCCTGATCCGTTTCTGGGATAAAGAATTTTCTGTGCTGAAATTCAGAAAAACCCAGAAGGGGAACCGCATTTTCACGCAGGAAGACATTCAGCAACTCAGAGTGATATACCACCTGGTGAAAGAGAAGGGGATGACCCTGAAAGGTGCGGAGCATCTGCTGAAGAAGAATAAAGAAGGAACCACCCGTACCGCAGAAGTAATTGAACGCTTACTGGATATTAAACAGCAGATTGCCGATATCAGAAACGAAATGAGTGAGGAATGAAGAACCAGTTGTTGCTCTCAGACATTGTCCGGTTTTTTGAAAGTCAGGCGCCTGCCGCCTTACAGGAGAGTTACGACAATTCAGGCTTGCAGACCGGTGATCCGGCGCAAGTGATCAGTGCTGCATTGCTGACACTCGATGTGACCGAAGAAGTACTGGAAGAGGCGCTTCAAAAGGGAGCCAACCTGATTATCTCCCACCACCCCCTGATCTTCGGCGGAATTAAAAGAATTACCGGGGCGACACCTGTAGAAAGAATTCTGATCAAAGCCATCCGCCACCAGGTAGCCCTGCTTGCTGTCCACACCAATCTCGACAATGTCAGCGGTGGCGTCAATGCCAAAATAGCGGAGAAATTAGGGCTGGTGGATTGCCATATACTGCAGCCTTCGGAAGGTAAATTGCATAAATTGGTGACCTTTGTACCAACTGAATATTTGGAGCCGGTCAGGCAGGCAGTTTTTAACGCCGGAGGCGGTCACATCGGAAATTACGACCAGTGCAGTTTTAACATGGAAGGAACGGGAACCTTCCGGGGAAATGATCAGACTAAGCCTTTTGCAGGGGAACCTGGCAAACTGCATTTTGAAAAGGAGGTTCGTTTTGAGACTATTTTCCCTTCATGGCTCGAAGCCGGGATCATTAAAGCGTTGTTGGAAGCCCATCCATATGAGGAAGTAGCCTGCGACATCTATCCTCTGAAAAACCGGTTGGAAAGCAGTGGAGCCGGAATGGTAGGAAACCTTGTAACGCCTGTGGATGAAAATTCCTTTCTGAAGTCGCTGAAAGAATCTTTCAAAGTCCCTGTAATCCGGCATTCCCCGTTGAGGGGCAAACCGGTTTCGAGGGTAGCTCTTTGTGGGGGCGCCGGATCTTTCCTCATGAAAGAAGCTGTTGCGGCGGGTGCTGATCTGTTTCTTTCCGGAGATTTTAAGTACCACCAGTTCTTTGAGCCTGCCGGAAAAATCGTAATTGCGGATATTGGGCATTTTGAAAGTGAACAGTTTACGAAAGAACTTTTTTACGAATTACTTACAAAAAAATTCCCTACATTTGCAGTCCATTTGTCGGAAGTAAACACCAATCCGGTAGCGTATTATTTTTAACATCAGTCTATTGAATTAACCATACAGATTATGACCACTCAGTTTCAGAGAATAGAAGAAAAGGAAGTTTCCATTGAGGAGAAGCTGCGGGCTTTATATGAATTGCAAAGTGTAGTTTCCGCCATCGATAAAATAAAGATTTTGCGGGGAGAATTGCCCCTTGAAGTGCAGGATCTGGAAGATGAAATTGCCGGTTTGAAAACCAGGATACACAACCTGGAAGATGAAATAAAAACCATTGAGACCGCCATCAGCAACAAAAAAATTGCCATCCGGGAGTCTCAGGCTTTGATCACCAAATATACCGAACAGCAAAACAACGTCAGGAATAACCGGGAATTTGACTCCCTGGCAAAGGAAGTTGAATTCCAGAACCTGGAGATTACCCTGTCGGAAAAGAGGATCAAAGAGTTTACCGCTGACCAGACGGCAAAGAAAGATGCCATTACCAGCTCTAAAACGCTTCTTTCAGAAAGACTGGAAGATTTGAACCGTAAAAACAGGGAATTGGACGAAATCACGGAGGAGACCCGGATTGAAGAGGAAAAACTCAAATCAAAAGCAGAGAAAATTGAGTTCTTTATTGAACCCCGTTTACTTACGGCATTCAAAAAGATACGCAAAAATGCCCGTAATGGACTGGCAGTGGTGACCATTCAGCGGGATGCCTGCGGCGGTTGTTTCAACAAAATCCCTCCGCAGCGTCAGTTGGACATTGCCAGCCACAAAAAGATCATCGTTTGTGAATATTGCGGACGGATTCTTGTAGACGAAAAAATCAATCAGCTTCCGGACGAGGATTAAACAAAGCTGACTTCAATATTTTCCACCGGTTGAACCGGTAAAGCAGGGAAGTTTTCAGCACACC
>DAIDJX010000329.1 GCA_027451165.1 Prolixibacteraceae bacterium
GGGATGCTGCTGTACGCTATGTCCCTTCCTGGATGGAAATCGTGGTTACACTTATGGTCATTTTCACCGAAATATGGATTTTCAGGTGGGTCATCACCCGGATGCCCGTCTTGCGGGAAGCCCCGGAATGGGCAAAGGAAAAAAGTTGAACATTTAAAAGATAAATACGCATGGAAGGAGTTACGTATCATAACATTTGTGAAACCAAGGGGATTGAGTACCTGCTCATCATTGGTTTCTTTCTCCTCCTGATCCCCTTTTACCTGATCCTCAGCAAAAGGATCAAAGCTGAACGATTTATACGGAAGGCTTTCCGGAGTCTCTCCCTCCAATCCATTAAAGTTCCTCAGGGCTTGTATTTCAGTCGTTTTCATACCTGGGCCCATTTGGAGACTTCCGGTAGTGCCAGGATTGGGCTGGATGATTTTCTGGCTAAACTAACAGGCCCGGTCGCTTTTCAGCCGGTAAGAATGTTGGGCGATAATATCCGGAAGGGAGAATTGCTTGCCCTGCTCATCAGTCATGGGAAACACCTCCGGGTTTGTTCCCCGGTTTCCGGGCAGATCGTTGAGGATAATCCTGAAGTGCTGGAAGATTCAGGCCAGCTGGCCATTGATCCCTTCGGCAAAGGCTGGTTGTTTAAAGTCAGGCCAATCCTTTGGAAAGAAGAAACAAACGGTTATTACATTGGTGAAGAGGCTTCGGAATGGATTTCACAGGAAATCAACAGGTTCAGGAACTGGCTGACCGGATCTGTGGAAGAACCCAACAGTCTTTACTCCGGAATTGTTTTGCAGGATGGTGGTGAACTTATCGATCAGCCCTTGTCAGAACTTCCGGCAGAAGCCTGGAAACAATTTCAGGAGAAGTTCCTATCTTAGCAACTCCTATTCGGAAACAGGAGGAGAGATGAGCTGGATTAAATTACTGCAGGGGAAAAAGCGTACTGACCGTCCATTCAAGACCAGGTTAGTACATTTTACTTCATCCATTTATGGGCGTGTGGTACTTATCATTTCCCTTCTGTCTCTGTTCCTTTTTATTACCTATGGCGTAATTTTCAGATCGGTAAATGAAAAATACATCAAGTCGGTCATCAGTGAAAATGGGAACAACATCGGCTACCTGCTGGAAGGAGCTTTGTACCGGGGAATGCTGGAAAACGACAGGACACGGATACAATCAGCGCTGGACCGGATAAACCATATGTCAGGGATTGAGGCAGTAAACATGTATGACCAGGAGAATAACCTGGCATACACTTCGGTTCCCGATGACTCCATCAGGCACAACGATCCGAACTGCAAGGATTGTCACACTGATTTTGACCTGATGTTTTCAGATAAGGCGAAATCCTACCGGATTATCGATAAAAAGAGCAATTGTATTATGAATCCGGTCGCAAAAGACAACAGGATACTGGTGATCAAATCTCCCATCAGGAACCAGGAATCCTGTTATACCAGTTCCTGTCATGCCCACTCCCGCGACGAAGCGGTACTTGGCTCCCTGCTGGTCAAATTGCCGCTGACCAAACTTGACAATGCCCTGGAAGAGTCTACCTCGGATTATTTTCTGTTTGCTGCCCTGACTACCCTGCTGATGATGAGCGGCTTGATCTACTTCACCCATACGAGAATCCGGAAACCCCTGAAAGAACTGATCGTGGCCAGTGAAGCCGTAACCAGCGGAAACAAAAGCATGCGCCTCAGCATCGGCCCGGATCAGCTATCGGATATGAGAATGGTTTCTGAAGCATTCAACGATATGCTCGACAACCTGGAGAAAGCCAATCTCGAACTGAAGAACTGGTCGCACCAGCTGGAATATAAAATTCAGAAAAAGTCGGAAGAACTCGGGCAGGCCCAGAATGAACTGATCAGCATTGAAAGAATCGCCTCCCTGGGGAAACTTTCTCTTTCCGTAGCACATGAGATCAATAACCCATTGTCGGGGATTCTCATCTACACTAAGTTGATTAACAAGCAGATTGCCGGGCAGGATTTGGATCCCGTTAAAAAGGAATCCATCCTGAAACACCTCCGGTTGGTGGAAAATGAAACAAAGCGGTGCGGGGATATTGTCAAAAGTCTGCTCGATTTCTCCAAAAAAGACCAGGAAGGTTTTGAACCCAAACACCTGCATGAGATTTTGGCGGAAATGTCAGAACTTATGTCTCATTCGATGAAAATTTCCAACATTCATTTCTGGACCGATTTCCGGGCGGAAAACGACACGATTTACTGCAGTCCCAACCAATGCAAACAGGCTTGTATTGCCATCCTGGTGAATGCCATGGAGGCGGTGAGTTCCGACGGAGAGGTTCATCTTCACACCCTGAATCCGGATCCGGCGCATATTCAGATTGATATAACCGATAATGGAATGGGAATTTCTGACCAGGATCTTCCCCATATTTTTGAACCTTTTTATTCCACCAAGGAAAAGGTCAGTGGAACCGGTCTCGGGCTGGCCATTGTACACGGAATTGTGCAAATCCATAAAGGCAAAATAAATGTCAGGTCAGTTCGCGGGGAGGGCACTACTTTTTCAGTAATTTTACCATTGGCAGAATCAGAATCGAGTAAATCATGACAAGAATGATATCCATATTGATCGTTGACGATGAAGAATCGGTCAGGGATTCGCTGTACAACTGGTTCCTGGAAGATGGATATCACGTGGAGTGTGCGGAAGATGCCAAAATTGCCTTATCGCTGTTGGAATCAAAGGATTTCGACATCATTCTGGCCGATATCAAAATGCCGGGCATGGATGGACTGGAAATGCTCAGAAGGATTAAAGCGCTCCGCAAAGAGGCGATTGTCATCATGATGACGGCATTCGCGACCGTGGATACGGCAGTGCAGGCCTTGAAAGACGGCGCTTTTGATTATGTGACCAAGCCTTTTGACCCGGATGACCTGTCGCATCTGATCCGGAATGCTTCCCGGCAAATCTCCTTAACTGAAGAGAACAGGCAGCTGAAGGAACAAATGGTTTCCCTGGAAAATGTCGAAAACCTGGTAGGCAAAAGTGAAGCCATGCAACAGGTACTCCGCGACATTGAAAGCGTTGCACCATCCAATGCCACGGTGATCATCACCGGGGAAAGCGGTACGGGAAAGGAGCTGGTGGCCAGGGCTATACATGCCAATTCACCCAGGCGGTTCTTTCCGCTGGTGATTGTTCATTGCGGGGCCCTTACCGAAAGTCTGCTGGAAAGCGAATTATTCGGCCATGAGAAGGGCGCTTTTACCGGAGCGGTATACAACCGGAAAGGCCGCTTTGAAATGGCTGACAACGGCACCATTTTTCTGGATGAAATTGCCACCATTTCCCTGAAAATGCAGATTGAACTGCTGAGGGTACTCGAGACCAAAAGCTTTGTCAGGGTAGGCGGGAACAAGGAAATCTTTTCGGATTTCAGGGTGATCTGCGCCACCAACCGCGACCTTAAAGGCATGGTCGATAAGGGATTGTTCAGGGAAGACCTGTATTACAGGCTGAATGTGGTGAGCATCCTCGTCCCCCCGCTCAGGGACCGAAAGGAAGATGTCCCCCTTCTTATAGAATACTTCA
>DAIDJX010000330.1 GCA_027451165.1 Prolixibacteraceae bacterium
GGCCTGGTCCGACAGGTAGCTGAGATCGAGTGAGGTCTGCAAGCCTTCGATCAGCTTATCTGAATCATAGAAGAAACGGTTGATACCGCTCCCTTTGGTAAAGCGGGAGACCTCAAAGTAAAGCGAATGGTTGTATTTCGGGAAACGGCTGCCGTCTCCATAATGGTACACATTGACCATTGCCCCGTACTGGAAGCCCAGGTCAGAGTCAAAGGTAATCGTGGGTAAACCCCCGAAATTCCATCCTGTTTTGGTAATTTGCTGTTTTTCCTGGGCATTGGCCATAAAAAAAGCGCATAGAAGCATCGAAAAAATGACTGTTCTTTTCATATGTTGGATTTTTTATGCTTGATTCTCTGACAAGTTTTGATCAGTAGTTATTTTTTAGTTTTTAAGAATTCCGAATTGATTTTTATCAAATTGCTGTTAATGAGCTTAAAATATAATAAATCCGTTCCTTATGTCATGGTAATTCAGCAATAACACTATTTTTGAAGGAACGAAATTACCATTTCAGGGATAAATATAGTGATTCCCGTATATCAAAAATAAGTTGAAACCTGCAAAACCTTGAATTAACCGATGGAGGAAACCACCTTAAAGACAGGAACGCTGAATCTGAATCCACTTACCGGTATCCTGGGTCCGGAAAGAGCAAAACATTTGCTGAACAGATCACTTTTTGGGGCACGCCGGAGTGAAATAAATTTTATGAAAAGCAAAACAGCGGAGGAAGCAGTGGACTATCTGCTCGGGGAGCCGGTGCCCACCTTGCCCCTCCCGCTCAGCGTTAAGACAGATGCGGAAGTACCGTTGGGAACTTCCTGGGTTACCGTAAAATACAACGGAACCTATAATAGTCAGCGTTTGTACAGTTATCGTGCGTGGTGGACCGGTCGGTTGTTTCATCAGGAGCTTTCCCTGGCGGAAAAGATGTCTTTGTTCTGGCACAACCACTTTGTGATTGAAACCGATGTGGTAAGCAATACCAACTTCAACTACCGGTACAACCAGCTCATTTATACCCAGTCGCTGGGAAATTTCAGAAAGCTGACGGAAGATATGACGGTGAATGTGGGCATGTTGACTTACCTGGATGGGGTGAAAAATACTTCCGGATCCCCGAATGAAAACTATGCCAGGGAGTTGCTGGAGCTTTTTTCCATCGGGAAAGGCCCGTTGATTGAACCCGGAAATTACACCAACTACACGGAAACCGACATCCGGGAGGCGGCGCGCGTGCTCACCGGCTGGAGAACCAATTCCACTACCGATACTTCCTACTTTGATTCTTCCAAACACGACAAAGGGGATAAAAGCTTTTCTGCGGTTTTCGGAAATGCAGTGATTTCCAATCAGAATGAAAATGAGTACAAGTCTTTGATAGCCATGATTTTCCAGAAAAAGGAAACGGCCAGGTTTATCGTCAGAAAGTTGTACCGGTGGTTCGTCTATTACCGCATTACCGGGGATATAGAGCAGAACATCATTATGCCTTTGGCTGATTTGCTGTATGACAACAACTACGAAATCAAACCGGTACTCCGGAAGTTGTTGTGCAGCCAGCATTTTTTTGATGAGAACAACCGGGGATGCGTGATCCGGAATCCCCTCGAGTTTTCAATTGGCCTGCTCCGGCAACTGGAGGTGGTTCCCCCTGCTCCCTCCGGCTATGTTGCTGCATACAGTTTCTGGAATTATGTGTACAGCCAGTGTGTGTTGCAAAATATGGAAATCGGCGATCCGCCGGATGTGGCCGGATGGCCGGCCTGGTACCTTGCCCCGCGCTATTATGAACTGTGGATCAACTCTGCCACCCTGCCCAACCGTACCAATTTCATCAAGGCAGCATTACAGGGCGGTATTAAGACCACTGAAATGTCTGAAAAGGTGCTCGTTGATCCCTTTAAAATGGCTTATCTGGCTGATAATCCCGCTGATATCAATAACTTGCTGGCTACCCTTACCGGCTTGTTGTTCCCGATGCCCCTCAGAGCTGACCAGCTGACCGCCCTGAAAGATACGCTGATCCCCGGATTGCCTGATTTTGAATGGAACCTGGAATGGAACAAGTATATCAATAATCCTTCAGATGCCAATCAGAAAAAGGCAGTAGGCAACAGCCTGACTGCCTTGCTGTTAAAAATGGTTTCAATGGCTGAATTTCAATTGATTTAGGGATATGGACAGACGACAATTCTTCAAGAACGCAGGGACGCTGGTATCAGTACCTCTTGTCCTGGGAGGCCAAACCCTTGAGTTATGGGCGGCCGGAGATAATCTAAGTCCTGTTCTGCCCGATGGCCGGATACTGATCCTGATCCAGCTGGATGGAGGTAACGACGGATTAAATACCATCATCCCTGTTGATCAGTATGCAATACTATCCCAGCTTCGTCCGGAAGTCGTGTTACCTCAGGAAAAAATCATAGCCCTTGACAACCAAACGGGTATCCACCCGTCGATGTCAGAATTGGCTCAGTTGTACAGAGACCAAAAACTTATGGTCATCCAGAACGTGGGTTATCCGGTACCCAATCTTTCGCATTTTCGTTCGAAGGAAATCATCCTGACGGCATCCCGCTCCGATCAGGTCTTAACTTCCGGGTGGATGGGCCGCTACCTTAGCCTGACCAATCCAACCTATCCGGAGAACTATCCCAGCGAATCATTTCCCCACCCCCTGGCCATCACCATCGGGAACATGTCATCCCCGGCTTTTCAGGGAAATCTGGCCGAGATGGGGGTAACTCTTCAGAGTTTGTCGGCCTCTTACCAGGCACCCGGCGGAAGCCAGACCTTTCCCGATACTCCCTATGGCAATGAATTGAAGTTCGTTTCCGAAGCTATGGAGAAAACGGGGAAATACCTTCAGGAGGTGCAGAAAGCGGGTGCTGCTGCCCAGAATTTGTCCTCCCTCTATCCGTCAGCTGGTAAGAATTCCCTTTCCGACCAGCTGAAAATTGTGGCCCGCCTGATTGCCGGAGGCCTTAAAACCCCTGTATACATGCTTTCGTTGGGTGGTTTTGATACCCATGCCAGCCAGGTGGACGCTGTGGCACATGAAACAGGTACTCACGCCAACCAATTGAAAAAAGTTTCGGAGGCCGTCAATGCCTTCCTGGATGATTTAACTAAAAATAACGCTGCTGACAAGGTTATCGGCATGATTTTCACGGAGTTCGGAAGGAGGGTAAGGTCTAACAAGAGCGATGGTACTGATCATGGAGAAGCTTTTCCGGTCTTACTTTTCGGAAATGCTGTAAACCCGGTTATTCATGGGAATAATCCTTTACTCAACCTGACGATGTCGACCAATGCCAATGTACCCTGGAAGACCGATTTCCGGAGTGTTTACCAGGGCATCCTTTCCGAATGGTTCAGGGCCGAACCGGCAGATGTCCGTGAAGTATTACAGGGAGATTTCACTCCGGTACAAGTATTAAAAAAGGCAGTTCCTGTCAGTGATCGTCAGAGAAATTCGGGGCTGCCTTCTGTTTCTGTGTATCCCAACCCTTTGGTTGATCGGGCTGAGATTACATTTTACTCACCGGGCGGGAAGTCGGTGGTAAAAATCATAT
>DAIDJX010000331.1 GCA_027451165.1 Prolixibacteraceae bacterium
ATGTATTTGACGGACAGACACTGGCTCCCAGAAATCCTCCGGTTATCGCTGATCTTGACGGAAATGGATTTGACGATATCTGGTCTTTTTACCATAGAAATGATTCACTTTTCTTTACTAAGATCTGCTTTGACCAGGATTCTGACAAACAGGCCGGTAAGGAATGTTTCGTTTCAATAGTAGCCAATCCCTCTGGAGTACTGGATTATGATGTGAACTTTAATTATGACCTTTGGGACAAGTATGAGGATGGGACATTTATTTTTTGCGTAAATGCCGGTTACCCTCTTCTACCGCGCCAGGTTTATAAGTATTATCCTGCTGACAATCACATTACCCGGTCGGCATATATGGGCGCAACCACCGGAGTAAGCGATATAGCTGATTTAGATGGAGTTGGCCGGAAAGTATATCTTTTGGGACAATATGCACCCGGTAATCTGGAGGATTCATTGATTGATGGGGTTAATGACTTGTTTGTCAGATTAGTCATGTTGAATGATTCATTGAAAACGATATGGTCTTCTGAAAGATTTGAAGGGATGTATTCTTCCATTAATACAAAAACTATTCAAAACGACCAACATGAAAAATTTGTTGTTGCGCTGATCAAGTATAAAAGTATGATATCCCTGAACGATAAACTGGTTGTTTATTCCGGAGATAAAAGAAAGTTTATCGAGAAAGAAATACCTTATTCAGGACGGAGTATTGATTATACGATATTATCAACCCAAAAGAAGGGCTCTGCATTTGGTTTGTTTGGAAGCGATGGAAGTATAACCACATTCACTACAGACCTTACAGTAGTTGAAAAAAGGAAATTGCCTGTGCCAGGCCAGTTACACAGGATTCTGGATATCGATGAAGACGGTGAACAGGAGATTGTGATTAACAATATGGGAGATATATCTGTTCTGAGGAACGATTTTTCTCAAACAGTAACCATTAAAACCAATGCTGAAAGTCCTGTCCAAACCCTGTGTTCCCTTAAAAAAAACATAAATAAATCAAACGAACTTTGTGTTCAGACTAAAAGTTCATTCCGGTTAATCGCTTATGGCAGGAATAATTGGTTCCATTTACGATATCCGGCAGTCTTGGTATATTGGTTTGCACTCAGCTTTCTGGTATTTGTTATTCAGTATTTGCAAAAGCTTGCTTTCAGGGAGAAATACCTGACAGAAAGAAAAATGTCTGAAATGCAATTGTTGCTGTTGCGAAACCAGATTAATCCGCATTTCCTCTTCAATGCCATTAATTCAATCAGTTACCGCATCATTGAAAAGGATCCGGAAGAAGCCAACAATAATATTATCTCTTTGTCACGTTTGCTGCGCAACCAGTTGATGGCTTCGGAAAGGTTTTCCAGAAGTCTTGAGGAAGAGCTGGAAGCAGCAGAAGCCTATGTAAAGATTATTCGTTCACAGATGGAGGATCCTTTTCAGTTTTCGGTTCACATTGGCGCTGAATCTGATCTGAAAATAGAAGTACCCGTCATGGTCATTCAGAATTATCTGGAAAATGCCATAAAACATGGGATTAAAATGATGGGCGCTTCAGGTAAAATCACCATCACTTCCGGCAGCGATGCCAAATACCTGTATCTGAAGTTAACGGATAATGGCATCGGACGCCAGAATGCGGCAGTAAACAAGACAAGCCATCAATCCACCGGAAAAGGCCTGGCCATGATGAATCAGTTCTTCCGGGAAGTGAATAAGATCAATGACAGAAAGATCAGTGTGAACATTATCGATCTGTCTGATGATTCAGGGAATCCTTCAGGAACAGAAGTGTTGATAACCATACCCTTACAAATGAAGTACCGGATGTATGAAAACTGAGAAAATTTCTGCCATGATCGTGGAAGACAACCATGATGCTCTCAGGCTGTTGCAAAAACACCTGGAAAAATACCCGGAAATTGAATTGTCGGCAACAGCCGGTACGGTGGACCAGGCCACGCTGGCTTTCCTGAAACACCGGCCAAGCCTGATTTTCCTCGATGTGGAACTGGGTGATCATACCGGATTTGAATTTCTGGAAAATATCCGGGAAATAACTGATGATCTGACCGTTATCTTCACCACTGCTTATGATCATTATGCCATGGAAGCCATTAAGCACTCTGCATTTGATTACCTGCTGAAACCAATTGATCCGGCTGAATTGGCGGTTTCCCTCGAGAAATACAGAAAGCAGCGCTTTGCAGAAACTTTCAGGGAAAAAGTTGATTATCTCCACCGGAATCTGGACGAGACTCACCACCTCAAACTGACGGTCAAACATGGCTTCATCTGGCTAAATACCAGTGATATCCTGTATTGCCAGGCTGAATGGAACTACACGCAGATTTTTATGTGTGACGGAAGTCATCACATGGTTACCCTTAATATCGGGAAATTGGAAAATCAGTTACCCGCTGGAACATTCCTCCGGGCCAACCGGTCTCTGATTATCAACCTGAAATACTTGAAACAGGTGGATAAAGACAAAGGAATTTGTATCCTTAAAAACAGGAAAAATGAAATTGCCCTGAAATTGTCTACGCTGACCATCCGGAAACTGGAAAAATTGCTGGAGAAAAGAATAAGTGCACAATAACCTTTATCCCTTCCCCTTTAAACCAAAATCACGTAAAATCCGTTTCATTGTAAAAAAACATACTTTCCTACAAAATTCCGTATGTTCCATAAAAAATGTGAATGTTTGTGATTCCCTTCGATCAGCTTCTTATTTTTAATCTCAAGAAAAGTTCTGGTACAAAATAAGTATTCAGGCCGTTCTTGTCAGGTAGCACCCTTTTCAATGTAAACCAAACTTATAAGTCAGTAGTAAACTATTTCCCCATAAGTACCGCAACCCAGTTGTTTCTGGTGATGCAGGAGGAGAGACTGATAGCGGAACCTGCTGCTTTATCAACAATTGCCGTTAAGTCTTCCAAATAAAACCCGCTAAACAGGATTTTTCCACCCGGCTTTAACACGCTGGCGTATTTCTCCATGTCGGCCAAAATGACGTTGCGCTGGATGTTAACCAGGATGATATCGTAGGAAAGGCTTGCGCCGGGAACTCCGTTTACCGGGTGGGAGTCCCCACCACTCAGGGAGCTTCCATCACACAGGATGCCTCCGTCACCCAGGATGCCCCCGTCACCCAGGACGGGGGTTACATTGGGGGTGTGGTTGATGATCCTGTTTTCGGTGACGGCTTCCACTGACCAGGGATCGTTATCGATAGCGGTGACTGCTTCAGCCCCGAGTTTGGCCGCCAGAATGGCCAGGATACCGGTACCGCAACCCATATCGAGCACTCTTTTACCTTTGAAATCCAGCTCCAGCATGGTTTCCATCATCAGGGAGGTAGTTTCATGGTTGCCGGTGCCAAAGGCCATGTTGGGCTCTATGACGATCTCGATGGGGCAGGGGGTATATTCTGTATGAAACGGAGCCCTGACCAAAACCTGATCTTTAATTACCAGCGGCTGAAAATAATTCTTCTCCCACACTTCATTCCAGTTCTGAGCGGGAATGGTTTCCTGCTGCCATTCCAGCCGGTATTCTTCCGATTTCTC
>DAIDJX010000332.1 GCA_027451165.1 Prolixibacteraceae bacterium
GCCTTCGCCTCCGCTTCCGCCTTCGCCTTTGCCTCTGCTACTTCCTTTAGTTTGCGCTCCTTTTCTGCTGCAAGGGCAGCAATTTCCCCGGAAATAACCGCTTCAATGGAATCAATCCTGGCAATCATTTGTCTGGGGTAAGCTTCACCCGCCCTGATGATACTGGCTTCATGAAAAGCTGTTTTGGCCGAAGAATACTCTTTCTTCCCATATTCTTGTTCCCCACGGGCTATGGCTGCATCATATGCCTTTTTCTCAACCTGTTGTTTGGTGATGATCCCCCGGATTTCTTCGATCCTTTGTATGGGATAACTCTCCTGTGGCCTGACTTCCAAAGCAGCCCTGAATTTCCCTACAGCCTCCACCAGCTTTTGATCCGCTGCCAGCCGGTCGGCTTCTTTGATCAATAACTGGTATTTTGCATTTTGCTGATTGTTAAGAGCTTCTGCCCTCGCTTTCTCCTCTGCTGCCAACCTGGCTTTTTCTGCTTCAGCCTGTGCTTTAGCTTCCGCTTTGGCCCTTGCTTCTGCCTCAACCTTGGCCTTAGCCTCAGCCTCCGCCTGAGCTTTTGCCTGTGCCTGTGCCTCTGCCTTTCTCAGCTTTTCAGCTTCAATGGCGAGTTTTATGGAATCCAGCCGTGCTTTCTGCAATGCTGCCAACCGGGCCTTTTCTGCCTCTGCCTCAGCCTTAGCCTTAGTCTCCGCCTCAATTCTGGCTTTTGCCTCTGCTTCAACCTTAGCCTTAGCCTCCTTGTCTGCTTTTGCCTGTGCCTCCGTTGCTGTCTTAACCCTGGCCTCCGCTTCAGCTTTGGCTTTGGCCTCTGACCTGGCTTCTTCCGCTGCTTTCCTGGCCAGGAGCGAATCCAGGCCAGATTGCAACCCCAAAATCGCGATCAAATCTTTGATTTCCGCAATCCGATCTTTCGGAAACTGTTCTTCCGGGAAAATCCGGCTGGCCGACATATAACCATCCAGCGAAGCCAGGTATTCCTGTTTGTCGAAAGCTTTGCCCGCTTTGTCCAGTAACCCGGCATAGTCTTTCTTCATTTCTGCAAGTTCCGTTGCTGAAAGCCTTTTCAATAAATCGGCTTCCCGCTTGACACTTTGCGCCTGTAAAATGGCCTGGTCAATCAGTTTCTTCAATTGAGCATTGTTGTAATACACATCTGAAATGAAATTGTCAACAGATGCTGAGTAATAAATCTTCATGGTAGCATTCTCAGCAAAAGTGCTTTCAACTCCTTTCACCTCGGTGAACAGGTTAACATCTACCGGAAAGGGTGGAAACTTCCGGTCGCGCCGCAGCACATCGGAAGAAACCTGGGTGTTGATGACGATTTTTTGGGAGAAATTGCCTTTCCTGGTAAATATCAGTGTGTATTCATTGTTGAATTCAAAACGGAGGTTGAATTTCCCATCGGGCAGCACCTGGTAATCTTTTAAAGCTGTTCCGTTTCTGGTCATTTTAATTATACTCCCATCAACATTCCCCTCTTCCGTGGTTATTTTCCCTGAAACGTAAAGCCCTCCGGGCTCATTCTGGCCGGCAACGGGTGTCGGGTCAAGCAAACAACTCAATAACCCGATAAAAATCAGCCACGAAGGCACCAAGTCACAAAGGAATCGCAATCCCTTTGCCGTCATAGTGTAATCCTTTGTGATTCCTGTTGTCTTTGTGCCTTTGTGGCATTTCCCGGTGTATTTTCTCTGAAAAAGATTCCTCATTTAAACAGTTTCTTAATGCCATCCCCCAGTTTGTTCAGGGTATTTTTGATTTCTTTTCCCGAAGCTTCCTTCACTTCTTTCTTCACCATATTCTTTGCCTGGGTCAGGTCGATGCCTACATCAGGATTTTTAACCATCCCCTTAATGGTGACGTCCACCGGAATCCGCTGGATGTTTTGCTGTCCGGGCAATATGGCCAGCGTATTTTCAATATTGGAGCTTAATGCATCCCGGTTGATGATAAATGCAATGTACATATCGATGATGTTGTTGGAATTCAGCCGGCCGCTGAAAGTAGCATCCTGACCGGATATCTTTGTTTTGAAAGGCTTCAGCAACAAATCTCCGTCGACAATGGTAAAACTGGCTGCAAAATCATCAATCCGGAGATCCGTCAATTTCTCTTCTTTCAGCACACTTTTAATCTTATTAAAGACCGGTGAATTTAAAATCTGAACACTGTTGGAGTTGAAAAGACCAGTGCCGTTGAGGCTTTCCGGAATCAGCTTCATATTTTGATCCATGCTCCCGTTCAACCGGATGCTGGAAGTAAACTGTCCTTTGCTCTGTGCAGCAATGGGCAGGTATTTTTGCACCAGGGCAAGTGACTGAAAAGCGGAGGGAATATCAAAGCTGATCAGGTCGAGGGAGACATTTACCCTGGAATTCTGGTTGGCTTTTGTTTCGTATACACCGGCCAGTTTAAGTTCCCCATCGAGCAAATTCATGTTCAGGCCGTTCAGGTTCAGTTTCCCGTTCTCTGTGGTCACTTTCCCGGCTATATTGCTGATGGTCAGCTTGTCATAAAGCGCTTTTCTGACATTTGTAAGCAGCGTCAGGTTGATTCGTTCCGGAATGGTAAATGCGCCTGCTTCAGCGCTTGATGCAGAGGCATTGGTTGATGATTTCGCGGCTGGCTGAACTACGGGCTTTTGCAATTGCATGAGTTCATTCAGGTTGAGAAAGTCTGAATTCAGAGAAACCGTCCCGTTTAAAGTACCGTTGGTCAGAAAATAGGCGTAATAATCAGCAATCGAACCGGTTAATGCCATATTGCTCTGCCCAATTTTTACATTCATTTGCTGAAGATTGATCTTTTCCGGTGAGAAATCAAGTATTCCAGAAGAAATCTGAATGGGTTGGGAGAGTTGGTTGCCTGAAAAAGAAAAATTATTCAGGGAGAGCATCCCGTCTGTTTTGAGCAATTCGTAGTTTTTGTTCTCTACCGCTGACTTCCGGCCATTCAGGGACAGGTTGATGTTCATAAGGCCCGATAGCGAAACACTGTCCATTGGGATGGCATCTTTCAGCTGGTCAAAATCGACTTTCCCGACCATCTTCCCGTTGAACCAGATGTCTTCCATCAGGTTACCCGCCTGAAGTGTCACATCCAGGGGATTGTTTCTGATTTCTGCATGTGCTTTCCTGATTTCCACGGTGGTCAGGTTTAAATCTCCCTGTGGTTTCAGGACAGCGATGTCGGCAGTAATGTTTTTAATCTCTTCCGGAAGTCCCGGGTAATGTATTTTTCCTCCTGAAACCTTCATCAGCAGTTGCAGGGCAGGATACTCTTCTTCATAATAGAGACCTTTGAAGCTACCGGTTAACTCTCCGGTACCTGCCGATTGAATGTCCCTGAGCATGGGGGCATAATCCGGGGGAGTCAGTTTCAGAAAATCGCTCAATTGGGAAGCTTTTGAAGCAAAGGAAAGATCAAAAAAGATGGAGTCGCCGGGCATGGAAAAGTTACCCTGCACTCCGAACGGGAGACTGTTCACCAGAAATTACGTGTTGGTAAAGGTAAATTTCCATGCGTCAAAATCAATGTGAAGCAAAGAATTGACGTCCA